>JBGTIB010000120.1:0-12887 GCA_041745875.1 Flavobacteriales bacterium
TATAGTAGGAGGGCCACCAATGCGCCTCAGCGAACAACTTGCACATGCCATTGAAGGCGAAGGTGACTTCGTTCCGCAGCAGTTCCAGGTAAGGCAGGCGCATGCTGGGCCCACTGCCCAGGATGAAGGCGCGCTGGCCCGCATGCCGGTCCCGGAGCCGCTCCAACGACCGCACTTCGGGTGCGACCATGCCACCTTGACCGGGACGTCCGATCATGGCCCTGTACATCGCTGATATACCCTTCTTCAGTTCCATCCGCTGCTCCTCGTCCCCTCTTTCGGGTCGATGCCTACCGCCCCCGTGAGGCCGCAAAGTTCCACAACGCGCTCCACTTGATCAAATGGTCGCAACGTTCTCCACTTTGAACTTGTACCGCCGATCGGGCGCCAGGTATTCGCCCGCGTAGGGTTCTCCTTCCACGCGCACGTTCAGCCCATGCTCCAACGCGAGGTTCAACCCCGCCAGGATGTCCCAGCTCCAGGCACCCTTGGGGTTCTCGAAACTGTGGAAAGAGCCGCGCACCACGTTCATCATGTTCACCACGCAACAGCCCAGGATCCGGTACTCGAAACCCTCGGTGGCCCGCATGATGTCCGCGCGGCTCAGCGAGGACGAAAGGCCGTGTATCCGCGAGCGGAAGCGTTCCATGTGCTGCCCGCTGCGCAACCACTGCCCCATCTCGGGTGCGCCGATCAGCGAGCCGGCGTGCTTCCCATCGCGGTAGCAGCAGATGGAGATGCCCCACTCGGCCAGTCCGCTGGTGAAGTTCTCCGTGCCGTCGATCGGGTCCAGCACCACCACCCAGGCCCCGGCCGGCGTGGCCTCGGTGCTCAGCTTCATCTCCTCGGAGACCAGCACGCAGGGCTCCAGGTGCGTGGCGATCAGCCCTTGCACGATCTCCTGCACCAACAGGTCGCCCTCGGTCACGTAGCTGCCGTCCTCCTTGGCCGTGGCGGTGTTGCGCAAGGCGAGCACCCCAGCCAGGCCGGTGCCGCTCAGGGCCGCCACCAAGGCGTCGAAGAATGCGGTCACTTCCTTTTCTGTCTGTTCCATGGGTGGCGCAAATTACCGAAGCTGGGGTTGGTTGTCGGTTGTCGGTTGTCCGTCATTGTGAGCGGAGCGAAGCAGGTCGGTTGTTGATGATCGCGGATCGATGCTTCGCTTCACCCCCGGCAACGCTTCCAATGGATCTCGCAGGTGACGAGCATGGACCTCCGGGCCGCGCAGAGCGCTCTAAACCCGCACAAGGCCATTGACAATTTGTCCCTTGTCACTTGCCATTTGCGCTCCTTCTCCCTCCCCCACCAACGATCACCCGTCCACGTTGGAACTCACCGCGACCGGGAAGGTGTTGAAATGCTTCCACGAGCGATCGTCCTCCTTGATCTTCCTGAACATGGTGGTATTCCGCACGCGGCTCTCCACCTCCTGGAAATTGTCCCGGTTGGTGCGGATGAAGGCCGCCACGCTCTGGATGCTGTGCATCCACATATCGTCCAGGATGATGTGGCCGCCGACCGTGCAGACCTGGTCGCACAGGTAGAAGTCCACCAGCACATCATCGAAGCGGTGGTTGCCGTCGATGAAGATCAGATCGAACCGTTCTCCTTTGCGCAGCAGGTCCACGATCGCCCGGTCGGAGCGATCGCATAGCAGCCGGAAGGCCGGGCCCTCAGCGCGCTGGGGCGCATGGGCCATGGCGTGGGTCGCGCCGATCCCCTTCCAGGCGTCATGTTGAAAGGGATCGATCGAGGTCAACGTGCCCGAGCCGTTCCGCTCCAAGGCGGCCAGGAAGTACAGCGAGCTGAAGCCGTAGGCCATGCCCACCTCCAGGATCGCAGCGGGTTTGTGCGCCAACGCCACGTTGTGCATCCACATGCCCTGCTTCGGTGTGATGCGGGTCAGGGTATCGATCGTGTGCATGTTGCCGTCCGATCCCTGTTGCGGCTGGCCATCGTACATGGACAACAAAGCCTTGCGGTACGGCTCCTGAACCGGGGCCAACCATTCCTCCACCGACTTCACCGGTCGCTTGGTCTTCGGAGTGCCGCCCTTGGTGATCGCCCCCAGGACACCTGACACCCTGTTCACCAGTTTCCTGACCGTCCCATTCGTTGAATTGTTCATGGCAGCTATAGCGTTCGTGGTGCAGGTGAAGCTCGAGTGCGTGCACATTGGCGACGCCGCAACAAGGGATCGAATTCCTGTCCGTGCGAGCGAAAATAGCGTGATCCGGCGAAAGGGCGTGGATACCGATTAGAGTTATCCTGGGCACCGAATTGGGATCAGCACTGGCCCTGCATGTGGATCCAATAGGCTCAGCGGGACGGTGGCGGCGTGTCCCGGCCAATGCCAGCCAACAAACGCTTTGCCCCAAGGAAAACATTTGGATAATGCACCTTGAATCCGTTCAGCACCATCCGGGGAACGCTCCAATTCATGGTCTTGCGGTCCTTGCGCAAGTGCGACCAGGCCAACTGTGCCAGTGGCCAATTCCGCTCACTCAAACCGCGATAGTAATAGCGCCGCAGGTTCTGGCGCTTGCGCTCCAGCAGTATGGCCTGGTACGCCCCACCCGTAAGTTCATCCTGTGCCTTGATGTTGTGCAGCGACACTTGCAGCCGGTGCAGCACGCCCTTCATCGAATAGGTGCCTCCGGGGTGAATGACACGAACGCCTGTGATCACGGGTTGATAAAGAAAGTGACCCTTGGCCAGAAGATAGGTAAAGTGAGCTGTATCGCCAGTTACAAATCCATGACCCACTGCATCGAAGTTGAGCAGGGAAGAGCGCCGATACATGAAGGTGCAGGTAGGTATAGCCTGGCCCCGCAGGTAATCCTCGATAGTAACAACCTGCCTTGCTGGGGCTGAATACATGCCGCCGTGATAGGGCTCACGAACTCCATTACATTCATTGAAGGCGTTTGTGAAACTCCCAGTAGCTCTTACACTTTTCTCAAGTGCCTCAACTTGACGCTGCAGCTTCTGAGGATCGATCCAGTGGTCATCGCCTTCGCACAAAGCCACGTATTTACCGCGCAAGACTTGTATGCAACGACGGCCGTTAGCTTTCATCCCAACATTCCGATCCGCAGTGATCACCCTGATTCGATCCGGAAATTTTTCCGCATACTCTAAGACGATTTCACGTGTACCATCCGTGCTGAAGTCCTCTCCGATGATGAACTCGAAGGGAAACGTCGTCTGTTGGCCTAAAACCCCTTCAATGCATTGGCGGATGAATTGCACATGTTGAAATGTACTTGTTCGCACGCTCACCATCGGGTTCGGCACGTGTTGGAGAACGGTATTGGGAATCTCGTAGGAATCCTTGATCCCTTGTTCGATCACCTTATCCAATGCCGCCTTCTGCTCTGTCCTCTTCATCACTTTACTATTGCCTGGCGTTCATTGAAGATCAAGTCCAAGCGTTGTGCGGGTGGAATAACCTTGCCTTGTTCGTCCACCACATGCACACCACCGTTCACCAGTGCGGTGCGCCACGCGACGGCGGCCTTGAATTCCTCGCGCCCCTCCCAGAGGTAAGGCACGGCGAAGACCCCGCGCCGGAACACTTCGTAAAGGCCTTTGGGTGAATACAGGTCGGGGATGTGTCGTTCCAAGCTGCGCACGGTGTGCTTCACTTCCGCATACAGTTCCTGGGTGCGTTCGTCCACCTCGGCATGGTGCAGCATATCGTCCATGTGGCCAGTCTTCTTGGCCTTGCGGTAGGCTTCCAGCGCGTGCAGGGTGATCTGGATGCTTTCGTTGATCACCGTGGGCGTGGCTAGGTGTACCGCCTCGCTGTAGCTCACCACATGGATGATGTCCGGGCCCTGGTCGTTTGCGGGTTCCACATCGTCCATCATGCAGGTCACCGCCGCCAATTGCACCTTGGCCTTCTCCAGATCGGGCGAGAAGTAGTCCAGCCCTGCGCGGGGTTGGTGGTACACGGTGAAGTTGTTGTCCTCAAGCTCACGCACCAGTTTCAGCAAGGCCCGCGCCTTGGCCAGGTCCTGGATGCCCCAGGTGTACTTCGGGGTGTTGAGCATGGTCTGCAACACCAGCTGTTTCACACCAAGACGCTTGGCGGTGATGGCTGCCAGGTAGGACGAAAGCACATAGCTGTGGTCATCGCCACCACGGAAGGCGAAGTGGTGTGGGATGTTCGGCTCGAAGGGTTTGTTGTGTCGGGCGATCACGCGCAATGTGGACAGATGCTCCTCCAGATTCTGCAACACGTCGTTCGGGCCGCGCCCATCGATCTTGTTGAACCACCACAGCGACAAGGCATGCCACGCGATGTTGAGGCTACGTTCGTACACCTCGGCCATGGCAGGCACGTTGCGCGTGCTGCTGTAGGTGCGCACCAGCATGGGGCTGGCCGCTTCGCGGATGTCCACCAGATCCTTCTCTGAGTTGATCGGCACGCCGCCACCGTTGGGTCGGTCCTTCCAATCGCTGCCGAAATCCGACTGGCTCAGTTGAGACGAACCCACCGACACGATGTCCAGGAAACGGGTGTCGCGTAGAGTATGCAGCCAGCCGATGAATTCCTTGCGCGCCTCCACATAATTGGGTGAATAAGGCCCCACGTGTACACGGATCAGCGGAGCCAGACCACGCGCCCGCTTGTTGCGGATACGTGCTTCCAAGGTGTCCTTCGCCGAGCCATAGCTGGCGTATCCGCTGTGGTCCACGGGTAGCTGAACCGCATGTGCATCGGCCGCCAGCAGTTCGCGGGCGAAGGCCAGACGGTCCTCGTCGTACTGCGCGCTGCCACTGATCTCCGAAGGGATGCGATGCTCAGGGACACCCATCTTCAGCAAGGTCTCTACCTGGGTCTCGTCGCCTACGAACACGGGCACCTTGTCACCGTACTCAGCCGTTATGCGTGCGCAAGCCGCTGGCAGTCCGGCGAAGTAGAGTCGACGCAGGGAACTGCCTTGTTCCTTGAACATCTGCCGATCCTGCAATTGGCGGTAGACCCTTCCGAAGTTGAGCACCGCGTTGGCGGGATCGAGGCGGTAGCTGAAGCCGAGCCGCGTGATGCCATGCGTCCGGATCCAAGCCACGAGCAAGGAGATCTGGTCCAGCTTCTGGATCTCGGCGATCGCTGCAGCAAGTGTGGCATCGCCGATGTGAACACGGTAGCCGCAATCACCCAGCAGTTTGCCTACCGTGCTTACGCCCAGGGTGTGTACGTCCACATCGGGCCGCACCAGGCCGAACACATCACCATCGCTCACCGCATCCTTCATCGATCAGAGGTCCCATAGCAGGTCCCCGGCGCTTTGCCCGCCCAGGCCCAGGTTGTGCAAAGTTCGGCCAGTGGCGCTGAAGTCGATGCCCAGCAGCCCCTGTGCCATGTGGTGTACCGAGGAGAGCAATGGCGTGGGAACACCGGCCACCGCACCCAATGCGGCCATGGGCATAATGCCGGTGGGCACATCCTCCAGCAGCAAGCGGCTATGCAAGGTGGTCGGTGCTTGGATCTTGTGGTAGGCGGGGTTGTTCCGCATCTTCTCCATCAGGGTATCGCCTTCGATCCCTGTGTAGGCGTAGGACACCCATTCGCTCACCGAACGCAGTGCCAAGCCATAGGCAGCGCCTACGGCAAGACGCTCGGCATCCAATGCCTGGATAAATTCCGCCACGGCGGGCGTCATGTCCTGGTAGAAGTAGAACAGGTTGCCGCGCTCGATGGCCGCCGCGTTGAAGAGGATGACCGGTGGGTGGAAGATGGCCCCGATATTCTCCAGGCTGGTGGCCAATACGTGTGGCGCCTTGATGAAACAGGGGTACACCGCGTTCACCGTGGCAAGCACTGTATCGGTATCGCTGCTGGGATAAGCCGCCAGCATCACGCGGTCCTTCACACCGATCACACGTACCTGGCCCGGCGCATCCGCACGACAAGCATAGATCAGGCTCTGCGCCTCGGCCACCAGCACGCCTTGCACACCCGCAGCCCGCAATACCGAAGCGAATGCGATGGCTCCCAAGGTGCGCCCCGGATTGAGCACCACCTGCTGGCCAGCCCGCAGGTGGGGTGCCATGGCCAGGGCGAGTTCGCGGTGCGCATCGGCCGTGGTGGTCACCATCACCAATTCGGCATCGCGCAGCACGGCTTCCAGGGAATCACTTACCATGAACAAGCTTACCTCGCCCTGGATCGCTTCGGTCAACTTCAACCGTCGGTGTTGCGCCACCTCGCCCAAACGTTGGAGCTGCCGGTTGTACAACCTGACCTCGTGGCCCAGCAGCGTGAAGTGCCCGGCCATGGCCTGTCCGCCGTTGCCGGCGCCGATGATGGCGATGCGCATGGGCGGCAAACTTAGCGCCCACCTCAACTACTATGCAGCACTGATGGCAGTCCTATACCTTGCGTGCTCATTTCGGAACGACCAATGGAACACCTGAAGTATTGGCTGAAACTCGACAATTTGACCCGGATCCGTCGCTACGGCCCTCGGTCCCATCTTCGTTATGTGCTCAACCCCAACGTGGACCGGGTGGTAGTGAATTTGCAACGCGAACTGAAGGATCTCCCCGAACTGCGAATGCCAAAGGGCTTTGAGTTCCGACCGGCACATTTGGACGAACCCGTGGATCAGGCGCACTGGGTCCGACTGGTGAACACTGCCTATCCTGATGGACGCGAAGACAAGGACTCGGCGCAGCGACTCAAGCATGGGCACGCCTTTCTAGCTCATGTGGAGACTTTTTTCCTATGCTGCAGCAGCAAACCCGTCGGCACAGTTTCCATCGGTGTGTTCCGTAGCGACCCCACTTATGGGGGGCATGCACGCATCGCAGTTGATCCATCATTTCAAGGCCAGGGATTGGGCAGCTTGCTGGTGCGCTTCGCTCTGCATCACCTGCACGCCAAAGGCCTCATACATGCCGAGGCAGTGATCACATTGATGCGTAAAACCTCGATCCGGCTACATTTCAAACTCGGTTTTCAAATACCCCCGAACCGGTCGATGTGGAAATTCGATAAGCAGAAGCGCATATGGCCGGTCCGGAGGATCGTGCGATCCCGGCTCTACCGCATACGTCATCAAATACAGTACACGGCACCTTCCAACCCGCACGGGTCAAGGACCATGGTACAGCGCTCCAACACATAGATCAACAAATCCATCTTATGAGCGAACACGACAACCCCGCCGCAGATCGCTTTAAAGGCTTCTGCTTCGATTATGATCGCTACCGACCCGTACCACCCGCCGACTTGATGGAGTTGGGAGCTGGTTGGGCGGGCCATGAAGACTTGAAGCTCGTCGTCGACCTTGGTTGCGGAACAGGATTGTCCACTCGACCGTGGGCCGATCGCTGCGAACGCGTGATCGGCGTCGATCCGTCTGCGGATATGCTTGCAGCGGCTCGAGCAGGGACACAAGCAGCGAACATTGCATACCAGGCCGGAACTGGACATGATACAGGCTTGGATTCAAGTATTGCGGATATCGTCACGTGTTCATCCGCAGTGCATTGGATGGAGCCAGCTCCTACCGTGCAGGAGATAGCGCGAATTCTGCGTAGCGAAGGCTTACTGTTGGTCTATGGGCACTATCACCCAGTATTCCTGCAGTCTGCCCCCCTGACCGAATTCTACGAACGATGGCGCAAGAATTTGGATGAATTGGAGTACCGCACCGAAAAGCAAAGCGCACGCAAATGGCCGCTATCGGAATTGTATTCCGCAGTTGTTGAACATTCAGCCTTCGGCTATACACGCAAGCACTATCTCCACTCCCGCCTGACCTGGAAACCAACGGAGATCGATGGGTTCTTCAGAGCACATGCGGGCGTTCCCTTCCTGAACGAGCGAGGCTATTCGGACGCGGATCTTATGCTGGACGAGTTGACCGGCATGATGCAACACTTGGATGCTGCGGTCGCAACACCTCTGCACCTGACTTATTCGGTCTTCTTGGCGGTGAAGGCTGACATAACCGGTCAATAGATGTAACCCATCAACGCGATCTCCTTGGCACAAGCCTTGGCGATGCGGTCCCGCTGGTCCTTGGTAAGCACTTCTCGATACGGGCGGCGGTCGGTGCGGTATCCGGTCTTCGCTGTGCGTGGAATGGACACCGTCCAAGGCATACCCACCCTGGCAAATACTTCCTGCAATTCAGCATCCATATTCTCGTAGCGGCAGATCTTGTCGACCAGGATCTCATCGGTCCAGGGGTCTGCGTAGCGCGGGTAGTTGTATGGTGCTTCGGAGCCCCAGGCTTTGGTAACCCATGGCTGTGCGATACGCCCCTCGAAGTAGTCCAGCCAATTGTCCATGGTCAGCTCCTTGCCATACTTGGGCTCGTACACGCCCTTGCTGTGGTAGTAGCGGGAAATGGCCTTGTCCCACGGATTGCGCTCCAAGGTGAACTTGAAGTAGCTGTTCCAGATGGAGGCGGGCAGGCGACACTTCAGTTGCCATGCTGGCAGTGATTCATGAAAGTGTTCGCGCGCTTTCCACTGTTTCCATGTCGCGTTCAAAGCATGTTCCGTCAGGCCTTTCTCATGCTGGGCCACATGCATTAGTTCGGGAAACGGGTCGAAATCGCCTTCGTAGTTGCGCGGCTCGTAGCCTGTTTCGGGATGCCAATGGGGTGGGAATACATCGTCCGGTCCGCAGAGCTTGTCCAAGATCATTTCCAAACTGGTACCACCCACCTTGGTGGTCTTGATGAAGATGAACCGAAAGCGGTGAGAAATGACCATTGGAGCAAGTTTCAGCGAATGATCAGATCTGTACCCTGCGCATTGAAAGCATGAACACTTTTCATTGCACTATGAATGCGTTGTTCCAGATCATGCGCACTACGCTCTAGGCAAAGCAAACCCGCCAAGCGGTCGCCACTTTGGATCATGCCGGTCGCGTGTGTTCCAATGGGCTTATACAGGAAATGATTTTCGATCGCACCGCTGTGTTTCGCCTCATCGAACCCCTCGTAGGCTACAACAACCCCAGGTACTCCATACAGATATCGAAGTGCGGCCCAAGGCCGGTCTTCAACTGGATGACGAGGCCTATCAACTTTTTCATTGCAGATCAGTGCAAGGAACTCGGCCAGAATGTCCACACCCGTAACGGCCTTGATGAAATGATGCTTGGAGCCACCGCCAAGACGCGTTGTGAACTCGATCACTCGCGTGTCGGTCCCATCCGTGATGCACTGGACCAATAAAGCGCTATGCCGAAGGCCCAGTTCAGAAGTGATCGCCTGTGCAATGCGCTGGACCGGTTCCAATAGCTGCGCTTCAAGCTCGGGAGAATAGCGACCCTCCACGATCGTAAAAAGATCCTTGTTCTTTCGGGACTTGATATTCTCGGAGATCATGATCACCTCGGCCAATCCATCGGTGATCAATACATCTATGGACAACTCCCGACCCTCCATGAACTCTTCAACGACCACCCGGCCAGACCTACTGATCCGGCGCGCCTGATCCATGGCCTCAATGGCGTCTGCTCTGTTCAAGACCTTTCGAACCCCTTTCGAGCTATTGGCATCCGCAGGTTTCACAACTGCCGGATATGTGGACCACTTCTCAGGAAACTCTTCCCCTAAGTCCACACTGAGACAACTCGCCGTAGGTATGCCATGCTTCAGTAGAAAATCCTTCATGGTCGCCTTGTTCGCGACCAGATCCGCGATACCCATATCGACATGACAAGGGGTTCCCATTTGACCTGCGACATAAGCCATGGTGGCCAAGGCTGGATCCACGGATGTACCGATCACAAGCCTTGCATTACACCCGACTGCCAATTCGAGTACAGCATCCCTATCGACGATCGACACACGGGCATGCCGATCGCAATGTTGCGCTGCTGGGGGTGCCTCCAAGTAATCCGCTAAGATCACCCGGTAGCCCTGTTCCTTTAGTAACTGGACCAGCCTGATATGGTCATGCGTACCGCCCAACACGAGCGCTGTTCCTGCAGTTTGGGTCAGCATGTTCTAATTCAACTGACGGCATCGGTGACCACACCCGCAGCTCCAACAGACCCAGTGTCTCTAAAACAAAGTGCGATCACCTTGGTGATTTGTTCGATCTGGTCTGCGGACATCCCATTGAATAAAGGAAGACACAAAGCACGCGCAGCCATGTCAATACTACGAAGGCATGGTTCGCCGTGTACATAGGGCAGAGTATCGAGCGAAGGGTAGAAGTAGCGCCTGGCGTGAATGCTTTCCTGGGCCAGGGCCGCGAGCACGGACTCGCGTTGTGCCTCGCTGGACATCACCACGGCGTAGTATGCATAGTTGTATCCGGTGCCAGGCGGGATTACTGGTCGCTGCAGATCCAGCGCTGACAACAAAGTATCATATCGCTTACTCAGTACGTTGCGCTCGCTGATATTGGCCTCCATGTGCGGCAGCACCGCCATTCCCATGGCAGCATGAAGCTCGCTCATTTTGGCGTTCATACCAAGTGTATAGTGTTCGTCCCGCACGTGACCGAAGCTGCGCAACAAGCGTAACTGTTTGTCGATCTCCGCATCGTGCAACACCACCGCCCCGCCCTCCACCGTGTGGAAGAGCTTGGTCGCGTGGAAACTCAGGGTGCTGGCATCACCATAGGCCAGGATGCTTTTGCCCTTGTACTGCACATCGAAGGCGTGGGCGGCGTCGTAGATCACCTTCAGGCCGTGCTTCTTCGCGATCACATCGATGGCCTCCACATCGCAGGGGATGCCATAGACGTGCGTAGCGAGGATGGCCGTGGTGTCAGGCGTGATCGCGGCCTCGATCAAGTTGGGGTCGATGCAACAGGTCCTCGGGTCGATGTCCACGAAGACCGGCTCGCAACCTTCCCAGAGGATGGCGCTGGTGGTGGCCACGTAGCTGAAGGGCGTGGTGATCACCTTGCCCTTCACGCCTAGGGCTCGGATGGCGAGTTGCAGGGCCAGGGTACCGTTGGCCATCAGCCGCAGATGCGGTACATCGAAACGGGTGCGCAGGGTCTCTTCCAACTCACGGTGGATGGGCCCGTTGTTGGTGAGCACATGGGCACTGTAGGCCTTGTCCAGCCAATGCAGGTATTCCTCCCTTGGCGGAAGAAAGGTCTTGGTGACGTAGATGGGTTCGCTGGCCATGGCCCGATCATGCTGTTCTGATACCACCCTCACTCATCTCTGGCAACACTTACTTCAGAAACTGACACCGGTGCTGCCCGCAACATGTGGTGCCAGGTGTACAGGTGGTGATCCACCGCAATGTAAAATGCCCGGAAGAGGCGCTTCGCCTGTTTGCTTTTGATCGACTTGATGATGACATCGACCGTATAGCGCGATGGGCTGAGGTCGATCACACCCAGGGCGATATGCACCTGATGGATCCCCGGTCCGAATGCACGTCCTGCGGAGGAGTCGTTGCCAAGGCGATACTGGATGAGCGGCAGCGTTCCTTCCGCCAGCACAAGCAGGGACACTTCAGACTCCTCCTCCAACTGGATCACCGCCTCCAGCTCCAGCCTGCTGCCATGTTTCACGGGCACGGGTTCGGTGACCGGCACACCCCGGTGCATGAAGCGGATGATGTCCTGATCGGGGTCGTTCTCCACCTGCTTCTTCACCGGCGAGAGCGCCACGTATTTCTGGATCACGCTGCCCATGTCCTCCTCGACTTCGCTGTGGATGCGGCCGTGGTCCAGGAGGAGTGCGCGGTTGCAGAAGCTGCTCACCGTGGGCATGCTGTGCGAGACGAAGATCACGGCACAATCATCCATGATGCTGCGCATGTGGTTGAGGCACTTGATGCGGAAGGCGAGGTCGCCCACGGCAAGTACCTCGTCGAGCAGCAGGATGTCGGGCTTCAGCATCAGCGCGGCCACCGAGAATCCCAGGCGCACGCTCATGCCCGAGCTGTAGTTGCGCACAGGCGAGTCGATGAACTCGCCGATCTCGGAGAATTCGATCACCTCATCGATCCTGTCGTTCACCACGCTCTTGCGCAGGCCGAGCACAGCGGCATTGATGTAGATGTTCTCGCGCCCGGTAAGAACGGGATTGAACCCAGCACCCAGCGCGATCATGGCGGCCACGCTGCCGTACATCTCCACGCGGCCCCGGTCGGGTTTCACCAGACCGTTCAGCATCTTCAGCAGGGTGGTCTTGCCCGCGCCGTTGTGGCCGATCAGGGCCAGGCTCTCGCCGCGCCGCAGTTCGAAGCTCACGTCCTGCACGGCCCAGAACTCCTTCGGCCGCAGATCATGCGTGCGCGGTCGGCCGAAGACCTCGGCGGTGAGGTCCTGCATGCCGTACTTCAGCGAGGTGCGCAGGTCGCGGCAGAACTTCTTGCCGACACCATCCACGCGTATGAGCACCTCGTTCGCCATGGGACTAGGATGCCATGCGTTCGATGAGCACCGGCATGGTGATGCGGAAGACCATCCAGCCGATGAGCAGCAGCACGAAGGACACGGCACACACCGCCAGGAAGTAAGGCAGCATGGGGCTTTCCATGCCGGTGAGCCAGGCGCGGGCAGTGAGGATCAGCGGGGTCACAGGGTTGTACGCGAAGACCTTCAGCATCACACCCTCCTTGGGCATGGCGAAGACCACCGGGGTGATGTACATGGCGAACTGCCCGGCCAGGGGGATGATGCGGCCGATGTCGTTGTAGAGCATGCCCACCGGCGCCAGCAACAGGCCCAGCGCGAAACCGGTGAGGATGAGTGCGAAAAGGGCGAACGGAAAAAGGGCCAGGTGCCAGTCGGGGAACACGCCGAACAACAGGATGGCAGGCAGCAGGATGATGAGCTTGATGAGCGTACTGGACAACTGCTTCACGATGCCGGCCAGGAGGATGCCCTCGCGTGGGAAGTTGAGCTTGGTGAGCATGGCCTTGGCCGCGCCGATC
>JBGTIB010000121.1:0-18059 GCA_041745875.1 Flavobacteriales bacterium
ATCTGCTCATCGCCACCGAACCGGGTGCACCCCTGCAAGCGGTGGGCTCCGACCGGATCGTGCTGAAGGCCCGCCCCGATCCCCGTCGAACGGCCCGTATGCACGCTGTTCCCACGGCAATGCAATGGCGACACCCCTTGCCGGGGCTGCCCTCCGCCATGGTGGTCCGTGTCGCCGAGCAGGATGCTTTGGGCCGCATCGGACCGGAGCGCATCTTCACCCGCACCTTTGTGGACCATGGCTTGCTGCCCGTGGTCTCGCTCGTGATGCCCGAGGAAGCCCTGTTCGATCCGGACAGCGGGATCTATGTGGTGGGAAATGCGGCCCTTCGCGCCAACTACGACATCATGCGCCACTATTTGAGCGATGGCCGGTGGTGGAAGTACCCGGGCAATTTCCATTTCCGCGGGAAGGCGTGGGAACGGCGAGCGATGATGCAATTGCTGGATGCCGATGGGACCGAGGTACTTCACGCCTCCCTGGGAGTTCGCATCAATGGGCAGATGACGCGGGGCTTTCCCCAGCACGCGTTGCGGCTTTTGTTCGATGCGCCGATCTCCGTTCCCGTGTTCTCCGATGGCGACGGTGTCGGAAGCTCAGCCCTCATCCTTCGCGCCGGCGGCAACGACCAGATCAAGGCCGCGATGCGCGACGCACTGCTGCAAAGTCTCTGCGTGGGCCTGCCATTCGATGTTTCGCGCGCCACCACCTGCGTCCTCTACATCAATGGAGCCTATTGGGGAGTCCACCACATCAGGCAGCGCCTCAATGAAAGGGAACTGGCACGGCGCTACAATGTGGATCGAAAGGACATCGCGATCGTGGAGATGCGCATGAAGAACCAACAGGGGGATACGGCGGATACCGATGCCTTCATGGACCTGGTGGAGATGATGGAGGCATGGGACGGTGTGGATCCCCAAGTGCTTGATGCCTTGGATGCACAGTTGGACACGCACGGATTCCTTACCTATACGACCGCCATGCTGGTTTTGGGCAACAGGGATTGGCCGGGCGACAACGTCAAGTACTGGCGTTACACGGGTCCCCAGGCACCAGGCAAACCCCTGGATGGTCGGTGGTACTTCATCGCGGGCGATCTGGACCTGGGCTTCGGCGCCAATCATCCACCATCATCCGGATTGCTTGATGCCCTGCACCGCTCCAATGCCCCGGTGAGCCGCTTGTTCAAGGCCCTGATGCGCTCCGATGCGATGCGGACGCGGTTCAAGGACATGGTACGGGAACTGACGGCGGGACCGTTGTCCGCCGAACGCACCCTGGCCGGGCTCGATGAGATGGTGGCCCGCATGGCACCCGAGATGGAGCGGCACACGGCCCGCTGGCGAAAACCGGTGAACGCGGCCGCCTGGGAGCAACACGTTTCCGTGATGCGGAAGTATGCCCAACGCCGGGTCCCCGCCGTGCTGGAGCAATTGGACGAACTTCGGATGCCGTGAACACGATCTGGCCATGACCGAGTTCGTTCGAGAGGAATGGCAGTTCCTTTCCACCATCCTGTTGTGGGTGATGGTGGCGGTATTCCTGGGGCCCGTCGCACTGGCCTTCATTCCGCTCACCCTGCTCGCCCTCAAAAGCCGGGAGCTCTGGGCCGATATGATCATGGGACTTCTGTTGGTGCTGGTGCTCTCCGACATGAACAAGGTGGTGACGAGCATGCAGGTATTCAAAAGCGTGAAAGAGGTGTACGTGGTGCTCCTGGCCATGTTCCTCCTGCTCGAACGCGACCGATTCATGCCTTTCTCTGGCGTTTTCACGATATTCCTTCCCTTCTTTCTGTACAGCGTGTTCCCGTTGGTATGGTCGAACAACCTGTTGGTGGGGATCCAGAAGACGTTCTCGTACATGCTCATGTTCCTGATCGTGCCCAACTACCTCTTGTACAATTACCGCAGGCTGGGCTGGCCCTTCTTCCGGAACCTCATCTTCTTGATCGTGACCATCCTGCTCATGGGGTTCATATTCTCGCGGATCAATCCATCCGGGGCGAATGTGGGTGGGCGTTTCAACGGGGTGTTCGGTAATCCCAATGGCTTGGGCATCTTCTGCTTCCTCAGCATGCTCCTCTTCGGGGTGCTCATGGGCATCAACAGGGAATTGTTCAGCTGGAGGGAGCGCCTGCTCATCTATGCCGTCATCTTCTATTTCCTGATCATCTCGGGGTCGCGCGCCTCGCTTTTCGCGACCATGGTCTTCGTGCTGTTCGCGAGGTTCTTCGCCTATTCACCCTTCCTCGGCTTCATGGTCCTTGTGGCCTTGTTCGGGGTGGTGGAGGTGGTGAGCCGCAACATGGAGGTGATCATCCTGGCCCTGGGACTGGAGGAATATTTCCGGCTCAGGACCCTGGAGGATGGCAGCGGGCGCTATTTCGCCTGGCAGTTCGCCTGGGAACAGATCCAGAGCTATATCGTGTTCGGTGGTGGCTTCGCCAACGACGAGTACATCATGCGGAAGAACTACGCCTATCTGGAACGGATGGGACACCAGGGAGGGGTGCACAACTCCTATCTATCCATGTGGTTCAACGTGGGGGCCGTGGGCCTCGCGATCTATCTGCGCAGCTTCGTCCTGCTCTTCATCAAGGCCGGTAAGATGGTGCCCATGGCCCTGGCCGCCATGTTCGCCATACTCTTCTCCATCATGTACGAATCGTGGCTCGTGGGCTCGCTCAACCCATGGACCATCGTGTTGCTCATGATCATGACCGTGGTATCGGAAGAGGAGATCGTCAATTGGCGCGAGGTGGGCCCTGACTCAGTGAAGGAAGAGGCCCTTCGTCAGGCGGGGCTTGCCGTGGAGGGCGATGAGGAAGCCAGTGAACTGGACCAGCCAAGGCCTGTTCCGGTCTTCTGAACCACTGCCGTTACTTTGCCTCCCTTGCTTCGGAAATGAAGAGACAACTCGTGTTCGCCCTGCTGCTGCTCCTGGCCGGGCTTCTGGTGCTGGGTTCCTGGCTTGCCGACCGCAAGTTGAAGGAACTGCGTCACCCTGGTCTTTCCAGGTTCGTCAAGCAACTGGTCACGAACTATCCGGCCTCCTTCCAGGTGGAACCTGCCGAACTGCACATACGGGTCGAACAACGTGACCTGGATCGTCTGCAGGAGATCGTCGATGAGGCCCGTGCCCGGGGTGTGATCATGCCCGAGGGGCGCGACTATGTGCCCGCCGACATCATTGCAGGGGACGACTCCTTCAAGGCACGGATCCGGATCAAGGGCAAGATGACCGACCATGTGAAGGGCAGCAAATGGTCATTCCGCGTACAGGCCAGGAAGGACGGCGGCTTCCTCGGAATGCAACGGTTCTCACTGCAACACCCTGGTACCCGAAACTACCTCACCGATTGGTTCTTCCACCAATTGATGAAGGGCGAAGGTGCCATCGCCCTGCGCTACGGCTTCATCCGCCTGCACTTCAACAACGAGGATCTGGGCATCTATGCCTATGAGGAACATTTCGGACCGGAATTGTTGGAACACAATGGACGCTCACCTGGACCCCTGTTCCGTTTCGACCCCTCGCTGTTCTGGGAACACCGCCTGAACACGATGAACAAGCTGCGCATCGATGAGCCCTATGCGGCCTTTCAGGCAGCAGCCGTGGATGCCTTCGGAACAGGTGATCTGGCCCGGGACAGTGCAACGCGTGCGGTGTTCGAGGAAGCCGTGTCCCTGATGGAAGCCTTTCGTCGTGGACACATTCCCGCCGCGCAGGTCTTCGATGCCGATCGCATCGGAGCGCGCCATGCGATACTGGACCTTGTGGGTGGACACCACAGCCTGGATTGGAGCGATGTGAAGTTCTACTACGATCCCGTATTGCGCCGCATAGAGCCGGTGGCGTACGAGAGTTTCAGCGCATACCCGATCCGAAGTCTGGCGGGTAGCCACCGCTATGTGGGGTACACCGACCCTGGCATGGACCTGCACGATGCATACTTCAATGACCCCGACATCTTCCGGGCTTATGTGCGCCATCTGGAGCGTGTGTCCCGCAAGTCCTACCTGGACAGTGCCTTCGCCGTACTGGCACCCGCGTTGGACAGTGCCTCGGCGATCGTGTACCAGGAATTCCCCTACAAGGAATTGGATCGTTCGATCTACTACCACAACCAACGGGTGATCCGCAAACTGCTCGAAGTACCCAAGGGCTTCCATGCATACGCCCATGAGCAGCGCAATGACACGCTTGCCGTCACAGCGATACCCATCGAGGGATTTCCCATCGAAGTGCATGGATTGGTGGCCAACGATGGTTCCTTGATCCCGCCCATCGGCGCTGCGATCATCCCGGTGCGCAGGACAGGATATCCGGGTGTTCCCATGGCGATCCGGTTCCATGTGCCGGACAGCCTGTCGACCCCACGGGCCCGCGACCGCCAGATCGCATACAGTGTGCTGGGCAGCTCGGTGCGCAGGCAGTTGGAGGTGTTCGTCCACCGGTTCTCCGATGGCGTCACCTCCGTGGCCCGTTCCGAAGCGTCCGCGCCGGACATGCGGACCTGGCCCTTCGTGGCGGTGGAGGAGGAGGCACGCATCGTCCACCTGCGTCCCGGTCGCTGGACACTGGACCAGGACCTCGTGATCCCGGCCGGTTACCGGGTGAAGGGCACCACCCCCTTGCGCTTCGATCTGGTGAAAGGAGCGCGGATCATCAGCCGCTCTCCCGTGGAATTGATCGGCTTCCCGGACAACCCTGTGGTACTATCCTCCAGTGACCGCAGTGGCGGTGGCGTGCTGGTGTACGAAGCATCCGGCCTATCGAAATGGGAGCACGTTCGGTCTGAAGGTTTCGGGCGGTCCGAAGTGCAGGGGGCATCCATCATCTTCCAGGACTCCGATCTCGAGTTAATGAACTGTATGCTCGGTGAGGATCGTGCGCGTGATCTGCTTCACATCATCCGGGGAAGTACATTGCTCTCGGGCGGTATGCTGGTGGGCGGCCGCGATCAATTGACAACCGTTCACGCCCGGGTCGGCATCACCCGCACGGAGTTCCTGGGCGGGGGTGACAAAGGGATCGTGGTCCATGGAGGCCAGGCCACCCTGAAGGATGTAACGATCGATGGCGCGGTCAGCGGTGGCATCAAGCTCGATACACATGCCGAATTGAAAGGGCAGGGCACGATCATTCGCACCGATGGCCCTGGGATCCGCTGTTCGGAAGGCAGCCGCATGGAACTCGACCGTGGT
The DNA here is from genome assembly GCA_041745875.1 of Flavobacteriales bacterium. GTDB lineage: Bacteria > Bacteroidota > Bacteroidia > Flavobacteriales_F > PHOS-HE28 > PHOS-HE28. The sequence goes on from JBGTIB010000121.1 coordinate 5,214, forward strand.
TCCATCGAGACACCGGTATTGGGCATTGATGTGAAGGATGCCCGGCTTCGCTACGGTCCATCCACGGTCAAACTGCAGGGCGTGCACATCGAGGCTGGTCAGGGAGCCTTGTCCGTGGGAGCGGGCAACACCGTGATGGTGGATGGCAGCAAGGTGGAGGATAGCGCAACGCCACCCCAGCCATGAGGTTCCTATTGATATCCCTCTTGCTCGTAGCTGTGCAGGCGATGGCCCAGCCCTCTCCGTTCAATGGCCTGCAACCTGTTCCTCCCGATAGCAGTGGGGCGTACCGCCTCATCGTGGGCGGTCATTTCCACGGCAGCAGCAACAGCCTCAGCGGATTTCCCGCGGCCAGCCTGCTTGCCAACCTCGATACCTTCAACAAGCTCGGTGCGAACATGCTCCTGAGCACCGGCGATCTGTTCCTCCACGCCGATAAGGACCGGCTACGCTTCGAACGCACGCTCTTCGAAGGGTTGACCATGCCGCTGTACAATGCGCCAGGGAACCATGATGTGGAGGACGGTACTTACGTAGACCGATATGGCCCCACCCACGGCAGCATCGATATGGGCGGTGACCGCATCGTTCTTTTGGACACCGAGCGCGACAATGGGAACATCCGTGGAGAACAATTGGAGTTGCTGGCCGCACAGGTGGATGCCGGGTTGCAGCGGCTTTTCATCATTTCGCACCGTCCGGTGTGGGCCGAGGATGATGCCATTTACAGTCCATTGTTCGAAGGCAACACACGATCACTCCTGAGCACCAATTTCAGGAAGGAGGTTTTTCCGATCCTGGAGCGGATCGCGCAACGCACCGAAGTTTTCTGGGTGGGGGGCAGCATGGCCGGCAAGGCACCTTCGAGCATATTCTTCCAACCTCATGCGGACAACATCACCTATATCCAAAGTGCGATCCGCGATGTGCCGCGCGATGCCGTGTTGATCGCCGATGTGGACCGGGAAAGAGTGCGCTGGTCGGTACTTTCCCTCACCGGCGAGGAATTCCCGGCAGCGGAGGAGATGAACGCCGAATGGTGGGCGGCCAACATGAGCACCGAGGTGGTGGAGTTCAACTGGCGCCTGTTGCCATACCTCACCGGCAAGATCGTCACCCACCGTGCCTTCTGGTGGGGGGCGGGCAGCATGTTGCTCCTGCTCCTGCTTCTTCGATGGATCCTTCGCAAGAGGAATTGATGCTTGCTTAGTTTTACCGGCCTTATTCCCCATCCCTCTATGTCACGCATCCTTGTCACCGGAGGAGCCGGGTTCGTAGCAAGCGACCTGGCGCTCAAACTGGCGGCCGATCCCGCAAACGAGGTCGTGGTGGTGGACAACCTCCTGACAGGGGACATCCGGAAGCTCGAGTCCAAGGACGGCCCCACACCCCATTTCGTCAAATGCGATGCGAACCGCTTCGAGGATATCAGTGGTGTCTTCTATGCCTACCGCTTCGAGTATGTGTTCCACTATGCCGCCGTTGTCGGGGTGAAGCGTACCACCGACAACCCGGTGATGGTATTGCGCGACATCGATGGCATCCGCAACATCCTGGACCTGTCCAAGAACACCGGCGTGAAACGCGTCCTGTTCAGCAGCAGCAGCGAAGTGTATGGCGAGCCGGTGGAGATCCCCCAGAACGAACGCACCACCCCGCTGAACTCCAAGTTGCCTTACGCCATCGTGAAGAACATCGGCGAAGCGTTCCTGCGTTCCTACCAGAAGGAGTACGGCCTGGATTACACCGTGTTCCGGTTCTTCAATACCTATGGCCCCAAGCAGAGCCGCGATTTCGTGGTGTCCAAATTCCTGCGCGCGGCGATGGCGAACGAGGACATCACCCTTTACGGCGATGGAATGCAGACACGGACCTTCTGCTACATCGATGACAACACGGAGGCCTGCCTCAACGCCTTCCGCAACGGCGAGGTGGTGAACGATGTGGTCAACATCGGATCTGATGTGGAGGTCACCATCAAGGCATTGGCGGAATTGATCATCGACCTTACCGGCAGCCGTTCCAAGGTGGTGCATCTGCCACCCTTGGAGGAAGGCGACATGACGCGGCGCATGCCCGACATCACCCGCATGCGCGGACTGCTGGGTCGCGAGCCGGTGGCTTTGAAGGCAGGTCTGGAGCGCATCATGGCCACCATGCCGGTGAAGGCCTGATGTGCGGCATAGCCGGCATATACGGACTGCAAGGAACCGACAGCCCGGAGGCCATCGTGGGCCGGATGAACGATGCGCTGGCCCACAGGGGGCCGGGTGCCGCAGGTATCTGGAAGGGCTCCAATGTGGTGCTCGGCCATCGGCGCCTGCGCATCATCGATCTTAGTGAGGCAGCCGATCAACCGTTCTCCACCGCGGACGGAGAATGCACGATCGTATTCAACGGGGAGATCTACAACTACCGCGAATTGCGGAGCGAGTTGGAGCGTGGCGAAAGCCCCTATTCCTTCCGCACCAACTCCGATACCGAAGTGCTCCTGGCCGCCTATATGCGCTGGGGTAGCGACATGCTACATCGCCTGCACGGCATGTTCGCCTTCGCCATCATGGACGAGCGCCGCCAGGAGCTCTTCCTGGCAAGGGATCGCATGGGCATCAAGCCGCTCTATGTGTTCCAGAACGACCATCACATCGTGTTCGCTTCGGAAGTGCGTGCCTTGCTGGCATCGGGACTGGTGCCCCGTGTGGTGGACCGCGATGCGCTCGTGGACCACATGCGCTACCAGACCGTGCATGCCCCACGCACCCTGGTGAAGGAGGTGCATATGCTGGAGGCCGGCCACTGCATGCGCATCACCGATCAGGAGGTCCATGCCTGGCGCTGGTACGATCTGGTGGGAGCCGTGCGCGACGATGTGGAACGCGAGCCATTGGACAGGGCCCAAAAGCAGGTGCACGAACGTCTGTCGCGTGCCGTGGAACGCCGATTGGTGGCGGATGTACCCTTCGGAGCATTCCTCTCCGGCGGCATCGATTCCAGCGCGGTGGTCGGCTTGATGGCCCAGGCCAGCGAAGGCCCGGTACACACCTTCGCGGTGGTCTTCGACGAAGAGGAGTTCAGCGAAGAACGTTATGCGCGGATCGTAGCACGGAAGTTCAACACCGAGCATACCACCATCCGCCTCCGACCAACTGACATGTTGCGGATGCTCCCAGACGCGCTGGCGGCCATGGACCACCCCAGTGCGGATGGGCCCAATACCTACGTCGTTTCCAAGGTGACCAAGGAGGCCGGCATCACCATGGCGCTCAGCGGTCTGGGCGGGGACGAGGTCTTCGCCGGCTATCCCGTCTTCACCCGCACACTGGCCTTGTGGCAGAAGCGCTGGATCACGCAGTTCCCACAGTGGATGCGGGGTACAGCGGCCATGGCTTTGTCTCGGACCCGTCCATCGATCACCTCCACCAAGATGGGTGAAATGTTGCGGCTCGGCAGTTTTTCGGTGGATGATACCTTCCCGATCTCGCGGCTCACCTTCACCGATCGCGAACTGGTGGGCCTCATGGACCGCGGTACGCTCCCTCCCAATGCGGTGCAGGCGATCATGACCCGCTTGATCCGTCAGGATGGGGGACACCGTTTGCCCTTCCTGTCACAGGTCTCGGTCGGGGAACTCTCCACCTATCTGCAGAACGTGCTGCTGCGCGATACCGATCAGATGAGCATGGCCCATGCGCTGGAGGTGCGGGTCCCCTTTCTGGACCATGAGCTGGTGGAGTATGTGCTGGGTGTAGGCGACAGGTTGAAATATCCGCACAGTCCGAAAAAACTTCTGGTGGATGCACTGGGCGACCTGCTCCCCCGGGAGATCGTGGATCGGCCCAAAATGGGATTCACCATGCCTTGGGAGATCTGGATGCGCGGTGAATTGAGGTCCTTCTGCGAGGACAGGATCCACCGGCTGGACGCGCGGGAAGCCTTCCGCACCGGGGCTATCCGGGGCTTGTGGCAACGATTTCTTACCAGCGATCCGCGCGTCAACTGGTCGCGGCTTTGGTCCTTGGTGGTGCTGGAGGATTGGCTCGAGCGCCACGGCATGGAACTGTGAGCACCAGCGGAACAGGCAACAAAAAAGGGGGCCGAAGCCCCCTTTCCCTTGTCGATCGGATATGATCAGAACTTGGCGCGCGACTTTCGGCCCACCCGTTTGCTGCCCCGCACCCAGTTGTACCGTTGGCGGTAGAAGTTGGACTGCCCGCGCAACACATAGCTGTATGTGAAGGTCATCGCTAGGTAGCTGTCGTTGTGCGTTGGGTCACCACGCTTGTTATCCTCCTTCTTGGAAGGGCCGGGCGTGGGTGGTTTCCAGCCGTACTGCTCCGGACCGGGAAGGGTATTGTCCAGTGCGTAGGCATAGGCATGTTGGTCCTGCAACTGGGCCGCAACTCCGGTGGATCCGCCCGGAAGTCTGTTCGGATCCACATACACGGTGCTCACATCGTCCAGATAGTCGGTGAAGGTGGTACGCCAGCCGAAATCCCATCCGAAACGGTGGCGACGCTTCTTGGTGAAGTGAAAGCCCATGCCCACGGGAATGGTCACGGCAAAATTGGAATAGTCGACCAGTTCGGTGGTCAGTGGCCTTAGTTCATACCAATCGCCGGTCTGGTTGATCCGTCCCTTGGGGTTGTGGTAGAGCAAGGCTATGCCGGCATAGCCGAAAAGACGGAAATCGGTGTTGTACCGGCCCCGGCCACCCAGGTCATTGTCCTGGTAGATGGTGAACTCGGGCCGCAGGTACAATTCGAACATGTCGTTGCGGAAATTCAAATTGCGGCCAACACGGGCGCGGTTGGTGCTCAAGGCATCGGCCCCCTGGATGCGCATGTGCATCAGGCCGGCGTTCAACGAGATCAAGCGGTTGATCCTACGCCGTGCGAAGCCACCCACGGCCCAACGCGTCTGGCCCAATTTCATGTCCCACACGAAATCGCGTCGTGTTTGCTCCTTTCCACCCATTTCTCCCAGGTAGTTGGCTCCGCCCAAATGGAAGCCCACGTCCCAGGCATATTGTGCGTTCACCTGTGAAAGTGTTGCCAGCGCTAGGGTTGCCGTCAATGCGATGGGGAGGTAATATCGGCTCATGGACTCAGGTAGGTGGAATAGCACACGCAAACATAGGAAAGTTCCTTCGGCCGACATGCGATCATAGGTCCACGGATCATCCACGATCAGCCCGGAACCGTGCCCGGATCGCTGAAGCCGGTAGCTTTACCCCCGGATGTCGCAAGAGAACAGAGTAGCCGCCTTGTTCGGAATTCGCTATCCGCTGGTGCAGGCTGGCATGATATGGTGTTCCGGTTGGAGGCTCGCAGCGGCCGTCAGCAACGCCGGTGGATTGGGTATCATCGGATCCGGTTCCATGTATCCCGAAGTTTTGCGTGAGCACATCCGCAAATGCAGGTCGGCCACTTCCAAGCCTTTCGCGGTCAATGTTCCGATGCTCTATCCCGAAATCGACAAGCATATGGCGATCATCCAGGAAGAGGGTGTTCCCATCGTGTTCACCTCGGCAGGCAACCCGGGTATATGGACAAGGACATTGAAGGATGCGGGGAAGACCGTGGTGCATGTGGTGAGCAGTGTTCGCTTTGCGCTCAAGGCGGAACAGGCCGGTGTGGATGCCGTGGTCGCGGAAGGTTTCGAAGCAGGTGGCCACAATGGGCGCGAGGAGACCACGACCCTGGTGCTGGTGCCCATGGTGAGTGATGCGGTCGACGTTCCGGTGATCGCAGCGGGTGGTATCTCCGATGGACGTTCCATGCTGGCGGCCATGTGCCTTGGTGCCGAAGGCGTCCAAGTAGGGAGTCGATTCGTCCTTTCCGAGGAATCCAGTGCGCATCGGTCCTTCAAGGAACGTGTGGCGGCCGCTCAGGAAGGGGAGACCCTCCTGACCTTGAAGGAGCTGGCACCGGTGCGCATGATGCGCAACAAGTTCTTCCAGGATGTACAGCAGGCTTATACAGCGAATGCCAGTGTGGACGAACTGAAAGCGCTTTTGGGCAGGGCCCGAGCCAAGCGCGGCATGTTCGAGGGCGACCTGGAGGAAGGCGAACTGGAGATAGGGCAGGTGAGCGGCAGGATCAGCGAGATCCTCCCGGCCGCGCACATCGTGGAACGCATCATGCAGGAATATCGGAATTCACTTACGCAAATGGTTGAACTGGCCAAGGGGATAGAGGCGCAATGAGGGATCAACGGCAACATGGATGGGGGGTGATGCGTCTTAGCATGGTGAAGCAGCATATCCGTACCTATTTTCTACGGTCCATGGTCGCCCTTGCGGCACTGGTGGCGTTCGGTACACAGTCCCAGTTGCTAGCAGTGATCTTGGACCCCCCCATTCTTCAATGTGCCTCGGTGGATGTCAACAACGATGTGACCCTTACGTGGGAGCCACCCAATGACCCCGGGGCGGATTTTCTACAGTATGAAGTCTATCGTGCGGACAACATCGCGGGGCCCTTTGTACTTCTGGTCACGATCCCCGTGCTTGCCCAAACGACCTACCTGGACAGCCCGACCAATGCCGGGAACGGACCGGTGTTCTACTACATGACCACCGTATCCACAGCGCCGCCGCCCAACACATCCATACCGAGTGACACCGTAAGCACCTTGTTCCTGGAGGTCTTTCAAAGTGCTCCTTTGGGCAATGCCAACCTCGCATGGAACGCATCGGCGTTGGCGACGGGCGCCGCTACCACCTTCTCCATATGGATGGAATATCCGATCGGGACCTGGGAGATGCTTGATGAAGTGCCAAGCACCACCTTCGCCTACCAGCACGAGATCAGCATCTGTGAGGATTCCATCACTTTCCGTGTCGATATCGGTCATGGGCAAGGCTGTATTTCCAGCAGCAACCTGGATGGTGATGTGTTCGCCGACCTGACGCCCCCGACCGCCCCGGACATGTCCGTGGTCACCGTGGATACGCTTACCGGTCAGGCCACCATGGTGTGGGAACCGAGCCCCGAGGGCGATACCGACGGGTACATCATCCTGGTGGTGACACCGGGGGGCGGGATCCTGATCGATACGGTCTATGGTCAGTTCAACAATACCTATACCTGGCTTGCCAGTACCGCGAACCTGGCCCCCGAATCCTTCACCGTGGCCGCCTTCGACACCTGCCAGACGGGTACACCGCCCAGCCCCAACACCAGCGCAACGAAGCCACCGCACACCACCATGTTCCTGTCCAACAGCTATGAGCGCTGCACCAGCAGGGTCAGCCTTTCCTGGACACCTTACGTCGGATGGCCCGTGGCCATGCAGCATGTGCTGGTCAGCACCGATGGCGGACCGTGGGCCCTGCTGGCCTCACTGTCCGGAACCATGACCACATACGTGCATCAAGGTGAACCCTTCCGAACCTATTGTTATGCGGTCCAGGCATTCGACAGTACCGGGGTCTGGAATTCCCTTTCGAACCGAAGTTGCCGGACCACGGTATATCCTTCCCGACCGGCCTTCAACTATCTGCGCAACGTGACCGTGACCGGTCCCACACGGATCACCGTGGTGGACAGTGTGGATATGAGCGGACTCGCTTCAGCCTATATCCTGGAACGATCGGCCGATGGAGGCCCGTTCGAGGTGATCGCAACGGCCCCTTGGGATGCCGGACCGGTCATCGTATTCGATGACGAAAATGTGGATCCATCGCGTACCGGGTATCGCTATCGCGTTGTGGTGAACGATAGTTGTGGTACGCAGGCCGTGGTGAGCAATCTGGGAGGGAACATCGTGCTGCGGGCCAGGCCGGAATTGCAGGGCAGGAATTTGTTGGATTGGAACGGCTACGCGGCTTGGGCCGGGTCCACGGTGTTGCAGGTCATTCAGCGAAGTGTGGAGGACGACACCTTGGATATCCTCACGGTCCTACCTGATACACCCTGGACCTTTACCGACGACGTTCAGGACCTGACCGGAACCACGGGCCGGTTCTGTTATCGTGTGGAAGCCGTGGAGGGCGGGAATCCCTCGGGTATCAACGCGGTCTCCGTCAGCAACGTGGCTTGTGCGGTCCAGGAGGATCTGGTGTACATCCCCAGTGCGTTCACCCCCGACGGCTTCAATCCGATCTTCAAACCGGTGATGGCCTATGTCGATGTTTCGGAATATGAGCTCAGTATCATCAATCGTTGGGGGCAGGTGGTCTGGGTATCGAACGACCCTGACGTCGGATGGGATGGGGAGATCGAGGGCATCGATGCGCAGATCGGTATCTACGGCTACTACTGCACCTTCAAGAACGGAGCGGGCCGCCGGTTCGAGAAGCGGGGCACGGTGACCTTGATCGCGGCATCGCAGTGATCCGCACTTTCGTCCACAGAATGATGTCGATGCCTACTTTTGTGCATGGATCGGACCATTGCTGCGGCACCCCAGGGAGCCGCCCCCCTCGCTGAGACGAACGGACACCTGCCACCGGACAAGTTCGTTGGCGAAGGCCTCACCTACGATGATGTGCTGTTGGTACCGGCCTACAGCGAAGTGCTTCCACGCGATGTGGACATCAGGTCCCGCTTCTCCCGCAACATCATGCTCAATGTGCCGATCGTCTCAGCGGCCATGGATACGGTCACTGGCGCTGAGCTCGCCATTGCCATCGCCCAACAGGGCGGCATCGGTGTGATCCATAAGAACCAGTCCATAGAGTCGCAGGCCGCAGAGGTGCGGCGTGTGAAACGCAGTGAGAGCGGCATGATCCTGGACCCCGTGAAGCTCGATGAGAACGCCCTTGTGGGCGATGCGCTCAGGCTCATGGCGGAGCACCGCATCGGTGGCATCCCCGTGGTGGACCATGACAATAAGCTGGTGGGCATCATCACCAACCGCGACCTGCGCTTCGAGAAGAAGCACCAACGACCGATCGCCGAGGTGATGACCAAGGACCGTATCATCACCGCCAAGCCTGACACCACCATGGGGCAGGCCGAGGGCATCCTGCAGGAGCACAAGATCGAAAAGCTGCCGGTGGTGGATACGAAGGGGAGCCTCGTGGGCCTGATCACCTACAAGGACATCATTAAACTGAAGCAACGGCCCAATGCCTGCAAGGACAAGCTCGGCAGGCTGCGTGTGGCTGCGGCCATCGGCGTGGGAGCCGACACCTTGGAGCGTGCACGTGCTCTGACTGCCGCTGGCGTCGATGCGCTGGTGATCGATACGGCGCATGGACATAGCAAGGGCGTGCTGGCAACGTTGAAACAAGTGAAGAAGGAGATCAAGGGCGTGGACGTGGTGGTGGGCAACATCGCCACAGCCGAAGCGGCCAGGGCCTTGGTGGATGCCGGAGCCGATGCGCTCAAGGTGGGTATCGGACCCGGCAGCATTTGTACCACCCGTGTTATCGCCGGGGTCGGTGTACCGCAACTGACCGCCGTCATGGATTGCCAGGAAGCCATCAAGGGCAGCGATGTGCCCGTGATCGCCGACGGTGGGATCCGCTATACCGGCGATATCGTGAAAGCGCTGGCGGCCGGTGCGGGTACCGTGATGGTAGGTTCCATGTTCGCAGGGGTGGAGGAGAGCCCCGGCGATACCATCATCTATGAAGGACGTCGTTTCAAGTCATACCGGGGCATGGGTTCCATCGAAGCCATGCAGCTCGGTAGCAAGGACCGGTACTTCCAGGATATGGAGGAGGATATCAAGAAGCTTGTCCCCGAGGGCATCAGTGGGCGGGTGCCGTACAAGGGGCGACTGGACGAGGTGATGCACCAGCTCGTGGGTGGTCTGAGGGCCGGCATGGGCTATTGCGGTGCTCCGGACATGGAAGCGTTGAAGAAGGCCCGCTTCATTCGGATCACCATGGCTGGTATGAAGGAGAGCCACCCCCACGATGTGTACATCACCCGGGAGGCACCCAACTACAGCCACCACTGAACCTCGCCGCGGTTCGGTGTATTCAGCGTGCGCTGCGTTGCCAACGCGTGAGCTTCACCGGATGCAAGTAAAGCGAACCCGCCGGAAAATCGCGGAGCAGGGCATCGAGGTCGTGTCCATACGGCTCAAGTATGCGCAGGTCCTCGGCGTTCCATAAGGCACGTCCTTTCAAGCGGGTATCGCGTTCGGTGCGGATCCGATCCACCGCGAGTGCCATGGCCGTTGGAATGGCCAGTTCCACGAACAGCCGCGTGGCCGCGAACACCCCACAGAGATGGGCGAAGTGCTTCATATCCTTGCCCGGCACGATGAACAGATCCGAGTAGGATCCCACCAGCGGATAGCGAAGCTCATGACCGCCCCTGGGTGCAAGGACGTGTTGTTTCAGCCAGCGCAACGCCGCGATCCCTCCCTTGGGCAGGGGGCCTCCTACAGCACGGTGTGGAATGGGTCCAAGTTCAAGCCCATGCAAGGAGAACCGCTTCTTCGCCTCCGCCACCGTTGGCAGTTCGCGTACTGCTTCCACACCCGGTTGCTGTGGATCATAGTCCACGGCTTCGGCGATCCTGCGCCACCAGGTGGGCCAACGATGCAGGTCTATGAAATTCGGTAGGAAACCGGTGTCCTTGTCCAATTCGAAATGTGTGCGGTAGTTCGTCTCGTCGATCTGAGGTGCCAGCAGTAGATCGTCCGCTATGAAAATGTAGTGTGGGTGTTGATCCTGCTCGTTGTGGAATGCGTGGAGCCCCTGGGCCACATATCCCTGGAACTGGTGCGAATGACCGTGGACAGGGATCACACCGGACCGGTCGCCGGGATGGAAGGGCACAAGGTGCATGATCCGGCTGAAGCGTTCACCATAGAGCGCCTCCAACACGGGTATGTTCCCATCGAATCGATGGTTGTGAATAATGACCAGCGCGGGTGTGGCAGGCATGGTGCTGATACTGGAAGGTTTGCCGGGTAGCCGGTGCCGCTGCCCTTGGTAAGCCCGACATGCGGCCGTGAACATACAACGTCCGGATCACCCCGGTCCCACTGTTCGGATTGGGCCATTCCGGAGGGCCTCCACCTTATATCTTTTTAACGGCGCGGCGCGCGGTCCTACACTGGGGCGATCGGTTACATTTGCCACCCTTGTCCTACCGGCTTGTCATGCCCGGCAGGGTCCAGAACAACCCAATCCTACGATCGATGGAAATGAGGAAGTTGCTCCTGTTGGCTGTTGCGATCCCGATGGCGGGCATGCTGATGGCCCAGAACGGTGCCACGGATCCCGTGTTGATGACCGTTGATGGTGCTCCTGTCACACAGGGCGAGTTCGAGGCCATCTACAAGAAGAACAACAAGGATGTGAAGGTGGACCGTGCTGCTTTGGACGAGTACATGGAGTTGTTCATCAATTACAAGCTCAAGGTGCGCGAAGCGGAGGCACTGGGCATGGACACAGCGGCGAAATTCAAGAGTGAGTTGGAGGGGTACCGCAAGCAACTGGCACGACCCTATTTGATCGACCGGGAACTGAATGATGCCTTGATGCAGGAGGCCTATGACCGCATGCAGCAGGAGGTGCGCGCAAGCCACATCCTTGTCCAGTTCCAGGCGGATGCCACGCCCGAGGATACGCTTGCCGCATGGAAGCGTGTGATGGCCCTGCGCGATCGTGTGGTGAAAGGGGAGGACTTCGCCGAGGTGGCGCGTGGTGTCGGTGGATCGGACGATCCCAGTGCCGCCAAGAACGGAGGTGATCTGGGGTATTTCAGCGCCCTGCAGATGGTCTATCCCTTCGAGACGGCAGCGTACGATGCCAAGGTGGGGGAGGTCAGCCAGCCGGTACGCACCCGCTTCGGTTACCACATCATCAAAGTGGTGGACAAACGCCCGGCCCGCGGACAAATGAAGGCGGCGCACATCATGTTGCGCAGCACCCCGGATGATGGACCCGAGAAGCAGGCACAGGCCGAAGCGCGTATTCGGGAGATCCACGGCATGGTGGAGCGTGGGGAACTCGACTTCGCGGAAGCGGCCCTGCGCCATAGCGAGGACGAGGGATCGAACACCAAGGGCGGCGAACTGCCCATGTTCGGTACCGGCAAGATGATCGAAGAGTTCGAGGATGCAGCCTTCGCGCTGACCAAGGATGGGGATATCAGCCCTCCTCTGCTGACACGCTACGGCTGGCATATCATCAAGCGGCTCGAATTCAAACCTGTGCCCACCTTCGAGGAGGCCAAGGCCGAGTTGAAGACCAAGATCGGCCGCGACAGCCGCGCCGAGATCACACAGAGAACGTTCCTCGAGAAGCTGAAGCGCGAATACGCGGTCAAGCAACACCCCGAGAACTTGAAGCCTTTGATCGCACTGGTGGATACCACGGTGTTCAAGAAGGGTACGGCCACGAGCGATACGCTTTCCAGGAGCAAGGTGGTCGAAGGGCCGTTCACGAAGGGCAACATCAAGTACTTGCGTGAAGTGACCGGTATGTACAAGGATGGCCAGTTGCTCACCGCACGCAGTCGTCCTTACGATGAAGCCACCCAGACCATGGAAGACACGGTGGTGGTACGCGATGTCATCCAAGGGTGGTCGTACGACCGCAAGAAAGCTGAGAAGCTGAGCAAACCGGTGCTCACCATTCGGGACCGGGTGTATACCCAGAAGCACCTCTTGGATTTCATCGAGGAGAAGCAGCGTCGCGAGCGCGTGATCCCCATCAAGGACCTGGTGCCCATGCGCTTTGCCGAGTTCGTTGATGACCGTGTGCTCGCCTACGAGGATGAACATCTGGAGAACAAGCATGCGGAGTTCCGCATGCTGATGAAGGAGTACCGGGACGGTATTCTGTTGTTCGAACTCACCGACCAGATGGTGTGGGGCCGCGCAGTGCGCGATACGGCCGGCCTCGAGGCTTTTCATGCCACGGCCCGGGACCGC
>JBGTIB010000122.1:0-6089 GCA_041745875.1 Flavobacteriales bacterium
GGTGGTTCGCTGGCCCCACCACAGACGGTAAGCCATGTGTATGCCGCAGGGATGGCCACCTACGACATCGTCTTCACCGAGACAGCCACCGGCTGTGTGGTCAATGGCACGCTGGTGATGGAACAAAGCAGCAGTGCCTCGATCCAGATCCCCGTTGGTGGATTGACCCAGGTCTGCGCACCGCACGCCGTGGAGTTCATCAACAGCAGCACCAACGTTTCGCCCAACACGGTGTTCACCTGGGACTTCGGTGATGGATCGCCGATCCTCACTTTCGACCATACGAACTGGCAGCAGACCATCAGCCACATGTACGAGATCGGTACGGTGGATTGTGAGACCACCGTGCGTCTGACGGCCCAGAACCAGTGCAATACCCTGCAAGGCGGTCCCAGCATCGCCACCTTCAATCCGATCCGGATCTGGGACATTGACGATGCGGCGATCACACCGAGCGCCACCTTGCTTTGCTGGCCGGACAATGAGGTCACTTACCTGAACACCACCGATCGCAACTGTTTCGCACAGGGTAACATTTTCCAGCGCTACGAGTACTGGAACTTCGGCGACTACTGGGGGGCCGGCCAGGATTCCATCATCGACTGGACGCCCTGGCCACCGACCTTCCCGCGCACCATCGCCTATCCCGGGATCGGCGTGTACGAGGTGATGCTGATGGACAGCAACTATTGCGGCATCGACACCACCTACATCGAGATCGAGATCGTGCCTCCACCCACCGTGGGACTCACCGCGAACCCCATGGTACTCTGCGCCGGGGAGACCGTACAGTTCAACCAGACCACCAATGGCGGGGCCAACTATTTCCAATGGAATTTTGGAACAGGCAATGGTTTCCAGTGGACCGCAGCAGGCGATCAGTCGTTCACCTATAATACACCGGGCACATATGAGATCTCGTATACCGCGAGCATCCAAGGCGCCACAGCGGGATGTGCGGATACGGCCAGTGTCACCATCCAGGTATTGCCAAGCCCAACAGCAGCATTCGACATCGACAACGATGCGGCCTGCAATTCCCTGACCGTATCGTTCACCAATAATTCCGTGGATGGTGTCACGCACCAGTGGGACTTCGGGAACGGCAGCACCAGCCTACTTTACGACCCGCCTCCGGTCACCTATGATGCGTTCGGCACTTACACCATCACACTCGATGTGATCAATGCGCAAGGCTGCACCAGCCAGGCCACTCAGGTCGTGAACGTGTACCAGCCGCCGCAGATCGTGATCGGTGCACAGAACGTGTGCGAGGGGAATGCTGCACAGTTCACGGACCTTACCGTTACCGAACCCGGCAACCCGATCATCCAGTGGGCCTGGGACTTCGGCGATGGGACCACTTCGGACCAGGAAGCTCCGACACATCTGTATGCTTCCCCGACCGGATATACGGTGACGCTTACCGGCACGACGCCTTATTGCTCCGGCACGGGCACCATGGATGTTACGGTGGAAGCCAGTCCAGCCGCGTCCTTCACGCCGAGCACCATCCTGGGTTGCTCGCCCCTGACGGTGGACTTCTCGAACACCAGCACGGGTGCCACCGGTGCCATCTGGGCCTTCGGTGATGGGGGTGGTACCACGGAATTGGACCCCAGCCACACATTCGTGAACTTCGGGAATACCGATAGCGTGTACACCGTGCAGCTGATCGCCACCACGGACTTCGGCTGTACGGATACTGCCACTGTGCAGGTGACCGTGGCACCAGGCGTGCAGGCACTTTTCGTCCACAACGGGCTGCCCGGTTGCGCACCCATGGACGTCACCTTCACCAACAACAGCACGGGTGCGGGCAGTTATACCTGGGACTTCGGCGATGGCAACACCAGCACCGATGGATCGCCCCTGCACACGTATGTGAACACGGGCCTGATGCTGGCGATGTACACGGTGACGCTCACCGCTACCTCGCCCGCTGGCTGCAGTGATCAGACCACCATGCAGGTGATGGTATACCCCACACCGGACTTCACCTTCGTAGCCGCACCGGATAGTGGCTGCAGCCCACTTTCGGTGACATTCCCCGCCGTGGTGGGAGCGGTCACTTACCAGTGGGATTTCGGCGATGGTGCCACGGGCACTGGTCCTTCACCTACACATGTCTATCACAATACCGGTACGTCCGTGGTGCAGTACCCAATCACACTGACCGGTTCCAATGCCTTCGGTTGCACCGACAGTGCGTTCGCCGAGGTCACCGTGTTCCCGCTGCCGCAGGCGCAGTTCAACATGCCGGTGAGCACGGGCTGTCACCCATTGGATGCGCAGATCGTGAATACCAGTACTGGTGCCACAAGCTATCTCTGGAGCTATGGCGATGGCCAGAACAGCACCACCGGAGCGGCCACGCACGGCCATGTCTGGAACAATTTCGTCGGTCCCGATGCTGCGAGCTTCACCGTGACACTCACAGCCAATACCGATCTGGGTTGCAGTGCCACAGCGACGCAAACCGTCGCAGTGTATCCAGGGGTAACGGCGGCTTTCGTTGCGCCGGACACAGGATGCGCTCCGCTCCAGGTGCCCTTCGTCAATGTCTCCAGCGGCGCGAGCACCTATGCCTGGTACTTTGGGAATGGACAGTTCTCCAATGTGGCGGCACCGATCCACACCTACCAGAACCAGGGTCTTTCCAACGTCTCTTTCGAGCCGATGCTGGTGGCCACTTCGACCTTCGGCTGTGTGGACACCGCCACAACGACGATCCTTGTCCATCCCCAGCCCATCGCCCAGTTCCTCCATGGTGTGGAGTCCGGCTGCCAGCCCTTGAGCATCAATTTCCAGGACCTATCGATCGGAGCCACCACCTTGGACTGGCAGTTCGGCGACGGGCTGTTCGAGAACGGGGTGAACGGCAACACGGCGCACACCTATGTGAACCCGGGCACGGAGCCGGTGATGTTCACGCCTGTGTTGATCGCGACCTCGCAGCACGGTTGCACCGATACCACCGAGAGCCAGATCCAGGTGTTCCCCTTGGTGCAGGCCGCGTTCTCTACCGATACCATTGGTTGCTCGCCTTTGACGATCAGCCCCGTGGATCAAAGCATCGGAGCGAACTCGCTGCTGTGGAGCATGGGTGATGGAAATATGCTTGCGGGGCCCACACCCACCTACACCTATGTGAATAATACACCCAGCGTACAGGTGTATACCGTGACCCTTACCGCCACGTCGCCCTATGGGTGCACTTCGGTCGCCACGCGCGATATCCATGTTCTTCCCGTACCTGTGGCAGCGTTCCAAGCCACGCCGTTCTCGCAGCAATACCCTGATGCCACGGTGACCATCACGAACAACAGTTCGCCGGGCACATGGGATCATCAGTGGACCTTCGGCGATGGCAACGGATCCACCCAGCAGGCGCCTGGCTCACATACCTATGGCACTTGGGGCAATTTCACCATCAGGCTGGTGGTGGGCAACACCCTGTGCACCGACACGGCCACACAGGCAGTGGATATCATTCCGCCCCTTCCCACTGCCAGCTTTCTGGGGCAGGGTTCCGGTTGTGCGCCATTGACGGTCGCCTTCACGAACACCTCGCTCCAGGGGCAGAGCTACCAGTGGAATTTCGGTGATGGGGGCACCAGCACGGCCGATGATCCCACCTATGTCTTCAACGTTCCGGGCACCTACACCGTGAGCCTCACGGCTTTCGGAGTCGGTGGCATGGTCAGCACGGCCGTGAAGGTGGATTCCGTGGTCGTGCACCCCCGCGCCACGGCCTACTTCGTTCTGCAACCTGAGGAGGTGATCGTACCCAGCGAACCGGTGTTCACGTACAACCTCTCTGCGAACGCCACCGATCACCATTGGGACTTCGGGGACGGCACCACCTACACTGAGATGAACCCGGTCCATTACTACACCAGCGCGGGCACCTACGACGTGATGCTCATTGCCAACAACCAATGGAACTGTCCGGACACCTTCCTGATCGCAAGCGCGGTGACCGGAACCACCTCCGGTGAACTGGTCTTTCCCAATGCCTTCACGCCCAACAGCAGCGGTCCCGGCGATGGCACCTACGACCCGATGAGCTATGACAACGATGTCTTTTATCCCATGTACAGTGGGGTGGAGGATTACCGATTGGAGATCTTCAATAGATGGGGCGAATTGCTCTTCGTCTCGGAGGATGTCCGGATCGGATGGGATGGATATTACCGCGGCACGCCCGCGAAACAGGATGTCTATGTCTGGAAGGCCCACGCCAAGTTCAGCGATGGGCGCGAGACCGTACTGAAAGGCGATCTAACACTGCTCCGCTGAGAACCATGCAACGCTCAACCACCACCCTGATCATCGTTCTGTTCGCCTCCACCACCGTGATGGCCCAGAAGAATTACAAGCGCGTCCACAACGAGATGTTGGATGAAGCCAAGATGATGCTTCTCAATGAGGAGTACGCTGAAGCGGCCAAGATCTACAAACGTCTGGTTTCGCTCGATACGGCCTATGCCGAGGTGAACTATGAGGCGGGATATTGCCTGCGCAACATCCCGGAGCGCCGCGCCGAAGCCGTGCCCTATCTGGAGCTGGCGGTGCGTCATGGTCATACCGATGCCGTGTACGAACTGGCGCTGGCCCGTCATTCCCAGATGCGTTTCGATGAGGCTCTGGCATTGCTATGGACCTATAAGGAGCGCAACTATAGAGGTGTGGACGATATGGAGGTGCACCGCAGGATCGACATGGCGGTTGCGGCCAAGGACCTGGTAGCGAACCCGATCGATGTACGCATCCGGAACATGGGTCCCATGATCAACTCCGGTGCACATGATTACTGTCCCCTGGTGACGGCCGATGGTTCGACCATGTTCTTCACCTCGCGCCGCGCGGGTACCACCGGTGGCGTGAAGGACGGCACTGGCCAGTTCCTCGAGGACATCTACATGGTGCGGCGCATCGACGATGTATGGACCAACGCTGTGAACGTACGTGCCCCGTTGAACAGTCGACTGCACGATGCCACCGTGGGCATCAGTCCTGACGGCAGCTCCATGATCATCTACCGCACCCATGCCAACCTGATGAGCGGCGACCTGTATGAGGTACAGAATACCAACGGGAATTGGAGCGAGCCCAAGCTCATGACCGACCGCATCAATTCGAAGCACCATGAACCGAGTGCGAGCATTGCGCCCGGTGGGGACGAGATCTACTTCACCAGCGACCGGCCAGGTGGGTACGGTGGCCGTGATCTGTACCGGATACGCCGCCTGCCCAACGGTGCATGGAGCCTGCCCCTGAACCTGGGGCCCAACGTGAACACGGCGAACGATGAGGATGCGCCCTTCGTGCACAGTGATGGGGTGACGCTGTTCTTCAGCTCCAACGGCCACAATACGATGGGTGGTTATGACATCTTCAAGACCGTGCTCACCGATCCGGACATGAACGGGTGGAGCATGCCCGAGAACATGGGCTACCCGCTGAACACCGTGAACGACGACATCTACTTCTGTTTGAGCGAGGACGGCCACCGCGGCTGGTTCTCCTCGGAGCGGGAGGGAGGCATGGGCATGCAGGACATCCATGAAGTGGATTTCCCCGGCAGCCAGTTGGATTACCTGGTGGTGCGCGGTGTGATCACCGACAGCGCTGATGATCCGATCAAGGCGCGCATCATCCTGACCGACATGGGCGGCGAGGAAGTGGTGGGCGTGTACAATGCGAACGTGCGCACAGGCCGTTACCTCATGATATTGAAGCCGGGAGATCGCTATGCCATGCGCGTGGAGGCACCGGGGTTCGTGACACAGGAGAGCGAGTTGCATGCGCGTACGATCAATGGCACGCGTGAGATCCCCATGGACATCACCATGGTGCCGGGAGAGCAGCACTTGACGAGGAATGAGTGAACGTTGGATCGCATCGGGCCTGTTGTGCCTGTGCATGTTCGCGCGGATCGCCGCACAGGATGCACAGTTCACGCAGTTCTATGCCACGCCCACCTACCTGAGCCCTGCCTTCGCCGGCACGGCCGAGGGAACACGGTTCGGTCTGGCATATCGCGATCAATGGCCCTCCATACCGGGCAGCTTCGTCACCGCCAA
>JBGTIB010000123.1:0-15957 GCA_041745875.1 Flavobacteriales bacterium
AGACATACAAGAACAAAGGATTGGTGGTGATCGGCTTCCCCAGTAACGACTTTGGTGGCCAGGAACCCGGCACAGAAGCAGAGATCGCTTCCTTCTGCCAGAAGAATTTCGGCGTCACTTTTCCATTGATGGCCAAGGTGAGCACCAAGGGCTCCGACCAGCACGCCGTGTACAATTGGCTTACGCAACAGGAGCAAAATGGTGTGATGGATGCCAAGGTGAAATGGAATTTCCACAAGTTCCTGATCGATGAGGAAGGGCGGCTGGTGGCAGAGTACCCCAGCAATGTGACCCCGCTTGATGAGAAGATCCTGGCCTGGGCCGATCGATGACCCCCCAGGGGCATCCGCACGATGTCCCTACCCTGCAAGCGCTCCGGGCCACTGGCTCGGGGCGTTTTGCTTTTCCTGTATGGAACTACGCGCACTTCTCCCTTGTCGAACATCTCGGCGATCGGCCCATCTTCGCCACATGGAAAGCGTCGACATCCTCTGTATCACCGCCCATCCTGATGATGTGGAGATCTCCATGGCCGGCACTGTGGTGCGGCACGTGGCGCAAGGTCGCAGTGTTGGCCTGGTGGAACTTACCGCAGGGGAACTTGGCACGCGCGGTACACCTCAACTACGTGCAATGGAAGCCGAACGTGCACGCATTGTGATGGGTGCCGCCTTTCGATACCAACTGGGTCTGCCCGATGGGTTCTTCAGGTCCGATGAAGCCGGTCTTGTGAAGGTCATCACCAGCATCCGTCGCCATCGACCCCGCGTAGTGCTCACCAATGCGGTACGCGATCGCCATCCCGACCATGGCCGTGCCGCTGCGCTGGTTGCGGAGGCCTGCTTCCTTAGTGGCCTGCGCCGCATCGACACCACGCATGCGGGCGCACCACAAGAAGCTTGGCGCCCCAATACCGTTCTCCATGCCATCCAGGATCATTGGGTCGAACCCGACCTTGTGGTGGACATCACGCCGCATTGGGAAGCGAAACAGCGTGCTCTGGCATGCTTCGCTTCGCAGTTCCATGATCCCGATAGCGCCGAACCGCAAAGTCCCATCGCCAACCCCGATTTCCTGCCCTTCCTGGAAGGTCGGCACCGCCAGATGGGACGGCTCATAGGAGTTACCTATGCCGAAGGTTATACCACGATGCGACCTCCGGGAGTGGGCGACGTGGTGGATCTGGGGTAGGTGGAGCAGGGTGATCCGTTCGTAGCCATGCCCGGAGGAGCCTGATCCACCACTAACGTTCCCAAGCCGACTTCCAAAGCCTGGCGATCCGTTCACCATCGGCGGCGGTATACCACAGCATGCGCAGGGCGGTGCCGGTGCTGCGTAGGAAAACAATGGCTTGATAAAGCGTGGCCCCGCTATATGCCAGCGAGGCTGTGGCAGCTGCGCCCGCAGTGCCGTGGATCGGGATCAGCAAACATCCGGCACCTACGGTGATACACAGACCGATGCCTGAACCGATGACATTGTGCTTGACAAGGCCCACGCCGCTGAAGTAGTGGCTGAAGGCTTGGGAGGCCGCCATGGCCACAATGCCTGGAGCCATGAGCAGGATCAAGGATGGTAACCCGCGTACCTCATCGCCGAAAAGCAAGCGGAACAATGGCTCGGGCAGCAGCAGCAGTACCAGCAGTACGACCATGGAGAAGGCCACAGCAGCCTTGGCCACACTAAGGGTGAGGTCGCGCTGGCGCGTCACATCCGGGGTGTTGCTGACCTTGCTGTATAACACCATTCCCAGGCTCTTGGGCGCCAGCCAGGCACTTTCAGCAAGTTGTGTGGCAACGGCATAGGGGCCCAGTGCTGCTGTGCCACGGAAAGCTTCGATCAGGTAATAGACCAAACGGTAGTTGAGCAGCTGCAGGAAGTTCGCAACTTGAATGAGCCCACCATAGCGGAACAACGCCGACCAGACACTGCCGGTGGCAGCCTCGGTGAGCAGTGGACGACGACGGACCAAGGCTGCTGTGGATAGCAGCAATGTGACAATGAATGCGGCGAACGAGGCCCATAGGTAAGCGGAGGTGTCCGGCGATGGGCTGCGGAACACCAGCACGAGGAACATGATGAGCAGCATCAAGGCTTGCATGACCACGATAAGATTGTAGGTGCGGATCCGCTCATGGCCCAACAGCACACCGAAGTGCGTGGTGTAGAGCGACTGAAGGAAGGCCAGGCCCACCACATGCCAGATGAACCGTTCGGGCACCAAGGGTAGCACATGGAGCACCACCGATGCCACTCCAGCGGTGATCACCGCCCAGACGTAAGCGGGGAGAAGCAGGCGGCGCAGTGGATAGCGCGGTGCCAGATAGACGAGCGCACCACCGCCCACCACGTTGTTGAACAACAGGATGAAGGTGATGCCCAACACGACCAGGCTGATCTCGCTGAGACCGACCGTGCCCAGTCGGTGGCCCGCCACCATGAAGACCAGTAGGTTCGCACCCATGACCACGATGCGTGTGGCGATGGTCCCTATGACCGGCCGCATCATGGGCGTGCGCGATGTTTCTGTTTGGCGCGTGCACGCTGATGTATTTCCTTGCGGCGCTCACGCACGTCCACCGTGCGTTTGCCATCGATGAAGGTGATGTCGCCCATGGCGGCCACCGTTCGCATGCCTTCGCACCATAGTGTATTGCCGATGGGTCCCACATGGTGCATGGTCTCCTCGCGAAAGCGCGCAGGTGTCAGATCCAACACGCGGTTCATGGCGATGCGGTCGCCGGGCACATGGCTACGATCCTGGGCAGGCCGCCACAGCATGCCTTGGTGGACGAACGGGGTGCCAGCCGGTCGCGCCGAACGGACGTCCAGTTTCACAGGGTTCTGTTCGTGGGGGTGATAGGGACCCTCCAGTTGCTCGCTCCAATACGAGTTCAACGCGGCATCGGGCAGGCTGGGGCTGGTACCGAACAACCACCAGAGACCTTCGTGCTGGAACAGGGTGGGGGAGTGAAGGGGCTCGTTCAGAAGCGTGCACACGGGTTCCAGGGAGTCATTATCACTGCCCACGCGATACAGGTCGACACACGCATCATCGATGCTTTCGGGTACCACGTAAACGACGCCCTGGTGTTTTAATACATAGGGATAGGTGAGATGTCCCTCGTTCCGAAGCATGGTACGCGAACGCTTCAACACATTGTCGTTCTTTGGGCGCAGGCGGCTGATCTCGCTCTTGCCACGGGCATGGTCGAACTTGCCGTAGAGCATGTTCACCCCATCGGTGGTCATGTATCCGAAAGGTGTCTCGCGAATGTTGTTGAAGGCCGGTGCCGGCAGCCAGCGGACGTTGAGGCTGGCATCCTCATCCAGCAGCGTGGCAATGGGCTGGTGCAGTATGCCCACATTCCACTCAGCTTGTTGGTCCGTGCGTTGCCGCTTCCATTTCAAGCGACTTTCATGCTGCTCCCAGAGAAATTTCAGGAACTCAAGGTTGCCGGGTTCCCTGGGATGGATCTCGGGCACTTGCACGTCGGTCCCCACAGCCACTTCGCTGGACCTGGAGCGCAGTTCACGCAACACTTGGGCAGGCCAGCAGGCGCTTGGTAGGAGTACGCTGTCCACTGTGGCTTCAAGACTGTGTTCCAGGGTGCGGAACCATCCCTGCCGAAGTACCGTCACCGTGTTGCGTTGTGTGGTGAGGCGTTGCAATGCAAATCGGGTAAGGGATGTGTGATCCAGGATCTCCCGGAAACCGGCTGGCCCACTGTGGTATTGTCCGGGAATGCCAGGAAGGAAGCGCCACACACCATGGGGTGGCAGGGCGAGGATCTCGCCTTTGACCGGGTTGGTCCCGAAGTCGAGCAGAATATCGCATCGCTGTGCAGCGATGTCCGACAAAATTTGCGGAGGGAATGGCCCATCACCGACATCGGGAATCGTGATCACTGGAATTCCGGCGAGATCAGCACCAAGGTCCAAGGGGTCGAGCGCCTTGGGCTTGAAACTCCCTTGGAAGTAACGGCGGTACAGGGTCGTGTTCCATGATGTGCTGCCGACCGCTTTCGTCGGTACGACAAGAAGCGCTGCGATACGCACGCCTGGAACGGTACGCACGTGCGCGAGGGATCCGGCCTGCCAACGAGGAAAGGTGTAGCCATGCCCGATGATGCCCACACGGAGGATCTGCTCAGTGTCGGCCATCGATCACACGTTGGTAGATGTTCAGGAACCCCTGGCCTACAGCATCCTCTCCGAAACGTTCGCTCACGGTCCGGCGAATGGTGGTGGGGTCGTACGATCGGGCATTGTGGTACAGGTGCAAAATGGCATCGCGCAAGGCGGTATCGTCGCCCACTGGAATGAGCATGCCGTTCTCAGGGGTGATGAATGCGATGGGCCCGCCGCACCGTGTGGCGATGACGGGTTTGCCCAGTGCCAACGCCTCTCCTGTGACCACACTGAAGGTCTCGAAATTGCTGTTGATGATGACAGCGCCGGTGCGCGCCATCTGGTCCAACACCTCGCTATTGGGCAGTCGACCCAGAAATACAACATGTGCAAGGACCCCGAGTTCCGTGGCAAGCTGTTCAAGCATTGCACGGTCAGGTCCACCTCCGATTATGGTGAGGTTGAGGTCGGCGCCACTGCTGCGTGCCAGCGCGAGCGCGCGCAACACACCGCTCACATTCTTGGTCCGGTCCACAAGGTCGGCCACCACCAGGAACTGACCAGGAGGCCCAGGCGATGGAAGTGGGCGGTCCGTACCAGGCACTACGTTGGGCACAACGTCGTACCTGGCACAGAGTCCGTGCTTCACAAGTGCCTGGCCCAACCAGTCGGAGACCGCAGTGACCGCAGCCGCTTGCCGGAAAAGGCGCTGATTGATGGCTTTGAACATGGGGCCTTTGCGGGCGAATGTGCCGTCGAGGTATTCACTGCTCTGTTCACTGATGAGGAAGGGGATCCCGTATCGACGCAACAATCTACGTGCGAACAACGCAGGCCGTACGAGGATATGCACGTGCACGAGACGGGGCATGCCGCGTTCTTGCACCACGCGTCGCCATCCCGCATGCATGGCACGTTGGTAGCGGTACAGGTTCACGAGTTTGCGTAGGGGAGTGATGGGGTTGGTGCTTGCGCGGTAGTAGCAGCGAAGTTCCCAGGGACCATCGGAGTCGAACACCTCCTGCATTGGCATGTCGTTACCCCCCGTGAGAGGCAGGGCACAGAGTACTGAAACGGGCGTGTGGCGTGCCACGGCGATGGCTTGTTTCCGCAGGAAATCGCCCAATTGGGGGTCGTTCCGGCCCGGGTACCATTTGGGGAGGAAAAGCACGTGCATGCGGACGGCGCAAAGTACGCAGCGCACTGTGCCGTGCGCTTTCCCCGACCGCAACTATGGATGATATGCAGGTAGTATATTTGCGCGCCCTCACCCCAAGGTGCGGGGTCATGGTGGATGTAGCTCAGTTGGTTAGAGCGCCGGATTGTGATTCCGGAGGTCGCCGGTTCAAGCCCGGTCTTCCACCCCGATAAGAAGAGGTCCCGATGTACGGGGCCTTTTTTTGTTGTGGCTGCTGGAACTCCGTGGCCAATGCTGGTGCGCTGGTCCCAGGTCAAGTGGAAGCTGTCACTCCAGGGACCATGGCCGCATTCGACCGATGCATGGTGCAGGTGCTTACTGCTTGGGCTGGTCCCCGGGTATGGGGGTTGTGCTTCCGTGGCGTGCATTGAGCAAAGCGCTATCAAGGTCCCAGCCAATGCGATGCGTGAAGGCGGCCTGGCGGACGGCACAGTCGGGCATGGTGCAGATGCTGCACGACGTTGGAACGCAGGGGTCCATGTGAATGAACAGTTCCACGCGGCGAGCCATGTGTTGGTTCACCAGATGCTCCATGTCGTGGATGATGGAGTGCGCCTGTTCCAGCGTGTAGTACCAAGGCAGGGTGGCGTGGCAGTCGATGTGCAGTGCGGCGCCGAATTGGATGACGCGCAGGTTGTGCACGTCGATGTGATCGGGGCGGCGACCCTCCTCCAGGATCCGAACCACTTGTTCCGCAAGTACCATGTCCGTTTCATCCATGATTCCGGCAACGGCACGCCGCAATACAACCACCCCTTGGCGCAGCAGGAAGATGCCGAATCCGAAGGCGAACAGGCTGTCTATCCAGGTTCTGCCGGTGAGCATGATCAATAGGAGCCCACCGAGCATTGCCACGGTGCTCCACGCATCGCTCAAGAGGTGGGTGCCGCTGGCCTCCATGGTAATGCTGAGCTGTTTGCGCCCACGGTGTTTGAGTATCAGCCCCAACACCAGATTGATGCCTCCGGCCAAAGCGGTGAGTGCGATCCCCGACCCAAGTTGGTGCACCTCGTTCCCTTGCAGGAAGGCGATGACCGCCTGCACCATGATCGCAAGTCCCGCGATGGCCACCAGCCCGCCCTCGATCCCGGCACTGATGAACTCCACCTTGCCATGCCCATATGGGTGCTCCCGGTCGCGGGGTTTGGCCACCAGAACAAGGCTGTAGAGCGCAAAGCCACCAGCGATGACATTGACGATACTTTCCAAGGCGTCGCTCAGGATGGCCGAGCTCCCGGTCATGTGCCAGGCGACGAATTTGATCACCATCAAAACCACCCCCACGGTCACGACGACCAGTTGCATGCGGATGTTGGTGCGGGCCTGCTGCATCGGGACAAGTTTAGGCCGATCGGAACGGTGTCGCGGTGATCCCCCCTCGCCTTGATCCGTTCGGACGTAGGACATTTCACCGTGTCGCCTGCCTTTCCACATCGATCCAATGATTGTGGGTACACGACATGGGAACAAAAAGGCACATGTTCCGTATCCTTGCGCCGCAATTACAGACCTGCTCCTGTTATGTTCATTCTGATGGCCGTTGTGTTCGCGTTGGGCTATATGGCCATTGCGCTGGAACACCCCTTGCGCATCAACAAAGCCGCCAGTGCGATCCTCACAGGAGCGCTTGTTTGGGCGGTCCTGATGCTGGGCCGTTCCACGATCTTCACGCCGGAGGAGGGCATTGATGCCGCTTACCTGGAGCATCATCTGCTGGTGCACCTGGGGGAGATCGGCAGCATCCTCTTCTTCTTGATGGGCGCCATGACGATCGTAGAGCTGGTGGATGTGCACGAGGGATTCCGCGTGATCACCGACCGGATCCATACTTCGAAGAAGAGCACCTTGTTGTGGATGATCTGCGTGCTGGCCTTCTTCATGTCGGCTGTTCTGGACAACCTGACCACAACGATCGTGATGTGCGCCCTGCTTCGTAAGATGATCAAGGACAAGGAAACCCTATGGACCTTCGCCGGCATGGTGGTGATCAGTGCCAATGCGGGTGGTGCATGGTCACCCATCGGCGATGTCACCACCATCATGCTCTGGGTGGGTAAGCAGGTGACCACTGCGAACATCATCGTCAAGCTGATCGTGCCCAGCCTGGTCTGTCTCCTCCTTCCCCTGATATGGGTGAGCCGGACCCTGAAGGGCAATGTGGAGCGCCCCGATATAGTACGGCCATCCGGACACCAAGGCAGTGGACTCACGGACTTCGAGCGCAACCTGGTATTCTTCCTGGGTGTGGCGGCTTTGCTCTTCGTTCCGGTGTTCAAGGCGATCACACATCTGCCGCCCTTCATGGGTGTGATGCTTGGCCTGGGGTTCTTGTGGATCGTCACCGAATTGATCCACCTGCGCCATGGTGTGGACAAGCGCGGCGACCTGATGGTAACCGCTGTGCTGCGCCGCATCGACATGCCCAGTGTTTTGTTCTTCCTCGGAATACTTGTGGCCGTGGCCGGTCTGCAGGTGGCAGGGCATCTTACGCTCCTTGCACAGGGCCTGGACAAGACCTTCGGTAACATCTACCTGATCAATACGGCCATCGGGATCCTGTCGGCGATCGTGGACAACGTGCCCTTGGTGGCGGCCGCCATGGGCATGTACCCGATGACCCAGTACCCTCAGGATCACTTGTTCTGGGAACTGCTCGCACTTTGCGCCGGTACAGGAGGCAGTCTGTTGATCATCGGCTCTGCGGCCGGTGTTGCCGCCATGGGGATCCTGCACATCGACTTCATCTGGTATATCCGGAGGATGATGCTCCCCGCCGCGCTAGGGTACACCGGTGGAATTCTAGCCTTCTGGTTGATGTGGGCCTGACGGATCACCGCATTCGCCACCCCAGTATTCTCATTCGTTCCGATCTGCCTGCTCCCTGGCTTGGGCGAAGACCTATATTTGCCGCCCTTCCACCAGGGCGGAGATCCTGAACACCCGGAGAGGTGCCAGAGTGGTCGATCGGGTCTGTCTCGAAAACAGATGTGCCCGCAAGGGTACCGGGGGTTCGAATCCCTCCCTCTCCGCCGATCTGAAGCCGTGCTGCCGAAGGCCGCACGGCATATTTCATCCTTCAGAACGCCAAGCTCGCTTGAGCGTTTTGAAGGATGAAATATGCCCGGCAGCGCGTTGCGATGCCCGGCTGAATTTCGAAGCCACCCCCTCAGGGATAGCCCGCTTCGGGCAATCCCCCACTTCGGGCGACCCCGTCATTTGCCAGGATGAAATATTGCCGGGCAGCGTGCAGCGATGCCCGGCTGATGATCAAAACCACCCTTTCCGGGATAGCCGCTTCGGGCGATCCCGCCCCCCCCCGTGAGAGACGCATCTTCATCGAGGGACTGAAATGCAAAAGCCCAAGAGCGCGCATCGATCACAGGGCTTCAGTTGAAGCTTCCCCCACAATGGGATGGCCCGCTTCGGGCGATCCCGACCTTGCCACCGATAAAAAAGGTGGGCATCGATCCCAAGGCTCCCGTTGGATCTTCCCCCAATGGGAAAGCGTGCTTCGCGCATCCCGACCTTATATCCAATTGAATAAGTCGGTAGTGCGCAGCGATGTGACGAACAATTATTCTCCTGTTCTTGTCTAATAGGGCGAACCTCACCCTTTCCACTATCTTTCCACCATGCGTATCCTGACCCTCACTCTGTCGGCACTCACCTTTGGTGCCCTGTCGGCTCAACCATTCCTGATCGGCGAACGGACCATCACTTTTTATGATGCGATACGCGATCGCAATATTGAAACAGTGATCCGCTATCCCGGCGAAACAGCCGGTGCCAATGCCGTGGTTGTTACGGGGCAGTATCCCGTTCTTGTGGTGGGCCATGGCTTTGCGATGGGCGTTGATGCTTATGCCAACCTGTGGGAGTACTTCGTGCCCAAGGGATACATCATGGCATTGCCGACCACCGAAGGAGGGTTGTTCCCAGCACCGAACCATGGCGCATTCGGCGAGGACCTTGCTTTCTTGGTGGATGCGTTCCAAACGGAGAACCTGGATGCCGCATCGCCTTTCTTCGGTCGGGTTGCACCCGCCTCGGCCCTGATGGGCCACAGCATGGGTGGCGGGGCCAGTTTCCTGGGTGCGGCTGCCAATGCGAACATCCAGGCCTTGGTGAATTTCGCTCCGGCTGAGACCAATCCAAGCGCGATCGCCGCTGCGGCCACCGTACTTGCACCAACCCTGGTCTTTGCCGGTGCCAATGACTGTGTTACGCCCATCGCGGCACATCAAGGTCCCATGTATGATGCGCTCACCACGACGTGCCGGGCCTTCGTGAACATCACCGGCGCCAGCCATTGCCAGTTCGCCGACCTGAGCCTCACCTGCTCGTTCGGTGAGTTGACCTGCAGCCCCAGTGCCGCGATCTCACGAGCGGAGCAACACAGTGTGATCAACGACTTCGCCGGTTTGTGGTTGGATCATTTTCTCAAAGCTGTACCAGGGGCATTCAATGCGGTCTCGGATAGCATCGACCTGAGTACACGGGTCACCACCCAGTTCACGTGCGGCATCACTACGGGACTGGAGGCGAATGAAGCTTCGGCACTCATGCTGTCCCCGGTACCGGCGAATGACCTGCTCCGGATCAGCAATGTGGCGTCGAATGCCACGGTGCATGTACTCGATGCCCTGGGTCGTGAAGCAATGCCTCGCCGCGTCCTGAACGGCAATGTCATGCTCGATGTATCGGGGCTGGCGATGGGTACTTACCGGCTGATGGTGGAGCAGGAGGGTACCGTCACGGTCCTACCTTTCGTAGTGGCACGCTGAGGCCCGCACTACCTTCGGCATGGCCTTGGAAGGTCGTGCAGGTATGCTCAACACGTTGATCGCTTTCTTCATGTCCTTGGGGGTGGTCCCCATTGTGGCCCAGGACCGTGCCTTGCTGGGCGTGAAACGCTCCGAGGTGAGTTTCCTGAGTGAAGCGCCTTTGGAGCGCATAAGTGCGACGAACGAACGCAGCTCGGGTTTGCTTGATCCGGTGAAACGCACATTCGGTGTGCAGATCCCGATCATGGAGTTCCAAGGCTTCAACTCGCCCTTGCAACGGGAGCATTTCAATGAGAACTACATGGATTCGAGGTCGTGGCCCAATGCCACTTTCCAAGGTCGGATCATCGAGACGGTGGATCTCACAACACCCGGTGATCACCAGGTGCGCGCCAAGGGAATGTTCTCGGTCCGGGGCATTGAACAGGAGCGGATCGTGGTGTGCAGGGTCGTTGTCTCCGAAGCGGGGGTCCGCGTCACTTCGGAGTTCATGGTCGCACTTGAGGACCATGGCATTCGCATACCGCGTGTCGTGCAACAAAAGCTTGCTTCGAATGTGTCCGTAAAGGTTGACTTGCGCTACGAACCGCTGACCGTTGCCCCATGACAACCCGGGTTCTGGCTACCGTTGCGGTACTTTCCATCACATCGCTCTCAGCACAATTCCCGTTGATCAGCGAACTGGAGATCCGGCCGGGACAGCAGCATCCATCCATCACACACATGGTACAAGATCGCGTCGGGCTGCTATGGGTGGCAGGGGCCATGGGGTTGATGCGCACCGACGGGGAACGCACCGAGATCGTCCATGCATTTTCGGGCGAAGGCGTAAACGCCCTGGCGCCATATGGATCGGGGGTGGTGATGGCCCTTGGCTCGGGACCTGTTCTGAGGTGTACCATGGCGGGTTGTGACACACTATGGAACGATGCCAAGTGGGCGGATCATCCCGTTCGTTCCCTGTTGGTCACGAGCAACGAACGGGTTTGGATCGGTACCCGCGGAGCGGGATTGTGGTGGACGGATGGCGGCATCAATAGGTCCATTTCGAGCGTGAAGGGCCTGCCTGACGGTACCATCAATGCGATCGCTGCGCTGCCTTCGGGACGAGTCGTGGTCGCCACCGATCAGGGACTCGCTGTGTGCCATACCGAAGGTGTGGAAAGTGTCTTCGGTGAAAGGGATGGTGCCCGTGACAATCTGGTGCTGTCCGTAGCCACCACTCACTCCGGCCTGGTCATCGCCGGAACCGATCGTGCCGGCGTATTCCGTTGGGACCCACTAACGGGGCACCATGCACACCTATCGGCCGAGGAGGGCATCCACAGCTCGGTGTCGCACGTCGCTGCGGAGGGAGAGCGTGTTTGGTTCGCGACCGACGACGATGGACTGATCATGTATGACGGTGGCCGGGATGGGGGTCTGTACCGGCATGGTGCAGGTGAACGCATCACCGATCTGATGGTGGATCGGACAGGTGCGGTCTGGTGGTGTACCGCAACCGACAGGGTGATGCGGGCCGATCCGGCGGTGCTGGTCGTGCCCGAACATGAAGGGCTCGACCTGCGGAATATCACCGCTTTGGCGGTCGATGCGGATGACCATATTTGGTTCGCCACGGCACAGGGCCTTTTCCATCATACATCCGCTTTCGGCGGGGAACGCTCGGTCATCCCGGTCCAGCTCGATCTCGATCCGATGACGCCCATCGTCTCGCTGGCCGCAACAGCGGACGGTACCGTATGGGCCGCCACCTTCGGGAGTGGTGCGCTGGCCATACACCGAAACGGTCGAGTGGACCGACTCACCACCAAGGATGGTCTGCTGAACGACAACGTGTTGGCTGTTCGATCCTATGAGCAGGAGGTATGGTTCGGGACCTTGGAAGGGATCACCTTGCTCAGTGATGGCCGTATGACATCATACGCCAGTTCCGGCCCTGGTTTCGTGTACGACGTATTACCACAGGGGAAGGGGATGGCGCTGTGTGCCACGGACGGCAGTGGTGTTGTGCGTGTGGGCGCCCGATCGGCTTGGAAGGCTTTGAAAGGGGGGGAGTCCACATACTATTCCCTGGTGGCGGATGCCATGGGAAAGGCTTGGGCCGTGGGTCCGGGAACCGGGTTCTGTTCCGTGGTCGGTGATTCGCTTGAATGTACCGATGGCGATCGCATTCCATTCAATGGGAACATGTACCAGCTTGGTTCGTGGGGCAACCGGGTCATCGCATCAGGGAGCACGGGCGTCATCGCCTTCGATCCAACCACCGGGTATCATTGGGACCTCACATCGCGCTTGGGGCTCGCCGGGATGGATGCCGAATTGAACGCCATCTGCACCGACCGATCGGGTGGGCTTTGGTTCGCTTGCCATGAGGGATTGATGCGCCTTGATCCTGCGATCTCCGGTATGGATGGATCCGTCCTTACGGTGGTGACGGACGTACTGGTCGGAGCTGAACGTGTGGCCTGGGAACAAGGACTTACCACCGAACACGATCGGAATGACGTGACGTTCCGCTTCAGTGGTCTGCACTATGCAGAACCGGGTGCGGTGCACTTCGAGTATCGCTTGCTGGGGTATGACGAGCGGATCCAAAGAACGCGCGAAAGGCAGGTGGCCTACGCGTTGCTTCCCCCCGGTGAACTCGTGTTCCAAGTTCGGAGCTTCGTGGGTGACGAGCCACATCCCGATCCACCCTGGACCACGGTGCAGTTGACCGTGCAGGCGCCTTGGTATCGGCTGCCGTGGGTCATCGCGCTCGCAGTGGTGCTGCTCATATCCTCCGTGGTGCTCTCGGTGCGGATCCGTGAACGTCGCATCCGCGAACGGCAGCGTTTGGAACAGGATCGTGTCCGCTTTGAATTGGACGCCCTGCGTAGCAAGGTGGACCCGCACTTCCTCTTCAATAGTTTCAATACGCTCATGGACCTGATCGAGAGCGATGCCCCCAGGGCGCTGGAGCACGTTGAGCAGCTTAGCGCATTCTTTCGCAATACCCTGCATGTTCGTGACAAGGAGTTGATCACCTTGGAGGATGAACTGAAATTGATGGACAACTATTTCGCCTTGGAACAATTGCGGTTCAGTGAAGCGATCGCATTGAACAAGGATATTCCTGGCGAGGCGCTGGGGCTGTACATGGTGCCGATGACATTGCAATTGCTGGTGGAGAACGCCTTGAAACACAACCAGGCTACATTGTCCCGGCCCTTGGTGATCGATGTGGCCGTGGAAGAGGAATATCTGGTGGTATCCAACAGCATGGTCCCGAAGCTGAGCCCGCCTCGGTCCACTGGTTTCGGATTGCAGAGCATACGCAAACGTTATGGCGCCCTCACCTCCCGGCCCATGTCGGTGGAACAACACGACGGACGGTTCACGGTCCGGATACCTTTGATAATTGCTGGGACATGAACATATTGATCATCGAGGATGAACAAGCGGCCGTGAAGCGACTGCGCAAGTTGCTGGCCGAGATCGACCCCTCGATCAATGTGGTGGCGGATGTGGCTTCGGTGACCGACGCCGTAAGTTGGTTCACCACCCACAAGGCTCCCGATCTGGCCTTGTTCGACGTGCACCTTGCCGATGGCGATAGTTT
Organism: Flavobacteriales bacterium; assembly: GCA_041745875.1. Classification (GTDB taxonomy): domain Bacteria; phylum Bacteroidota; class Bacteroidia; order Flavobacteriales_F; family PHOS-HE28; genus PHOS-HE28. The sequence continues at coordinate 13,718 of JBGTIB010000123.1, forward strand.
CGAGATCTTCAAGTTGGTGGAGGTGTCCTGCCCTGTGGTCTTCACCACGGCCTATGACGAGTTCGCGGTGAACGCTTTTCGGGTGAGCGCGGTGGACTACCTGCTCAAGCCCATCAAGCGGCAGGAACTGGCGCAGGCGATCGATAAGGCGGGAAGGGGAGGCGTGGTGCGGGATCATGCATCACTGGCCCGAAATGCTGGAAGCGGACCCATAGCCGTTCCGATACGCCGGTTCCTGATCCGCTATGGCGATCACTTCAAGGTGGTTGAACCCGATGGGATCGCGTACATCCATTCCCTCATGAAGAACACCTTCCTGCGCACCCGCGAAGGGAAGGACCTGCCATTGGACGATAGCCTGGACAAGCTGGAGAAACAGCTCGACCCGGAGAAGTTCATCCGCCTCAATCGTCAATTGATCGTGAACCTGCATTGCATCAAGGAGTTGCTGGCGTACAGCAAGAGCCGCGTGAAAGTGATACTCGATCCTCCATACGAGGATGACGCGATCGTGAGCAGCGAACGCTCAGCTGCGTTCAAGCGCTGGCTGGCCGGCGGGTAGGGCCGATGCCCGTTCCGTAGCGCGCATTTCCCGGTTCGTCGGGATCCAATGTTCCGTCGCAATAGTTCCGGTCCACCTTCGATGCATGGGAACGAACATCAAAGCCATGCTGGACCGGATGTCCTTCCTCGATCCGCACGATCTGGAATTGCTGCTGACCACCGAAGGGGACCACCTGATCGGTCGGATCATGGAGTTGAACCATGCCCGGCGCTATCACAACGGCTTGGATGCCATCGTGCTCTACTTCCAGATCGTCGAATTGCGCGACCGCCTCAACGACCTGCCGGACAACACACTGATCGATCTCTGAAGGGTGACGCGAACCACATCGTCCATCGACCCTTGAACAGTAACAACCAACCAAGATCACAACGATGAGAACAGCAATGACATTACTGATGGGTATCGCCGTCAACCTGGCCGGCGCCCAATGGACAACGATTCCCAGCGGAACGCTCGACGAACTGGGGGCGGTATTGGTGGATGATACCGACAACTTCATCGTTGGTGGTGCGAATGGCTTGCTGTTGCGCACCTCTGATGGCGGGGGCAGCTGGTCCACACAGATGCTCTCAGCGCTTGGCGATGTGGGCGATATCATGCGCGTGGATGACGATCTGCTCCTTGCATGCGGCGGGGATGGAATGGTCATGCGATCCATGGACAATGGATCGAGCTGGACACCCGTAAGCACTCCGGCACCCAACGACCTGTATGCCCTGACCCGGATCGGTACAACGGTTTGGGCCAGTGGACGAGATGGCGCGATCGTGCAGAGCAACGATCTCGGCCTCACGTGGACCGCGCAAACATCCGGTACTTCCGAACGTCTTCATGGGATCCATGCGCTGAACGCCCAGGACCTTGTCGCCCTGGGACGCAACGGCGTGTTGTTGCGAAGCAGCAACGGGGGTACCAGTTGGACATTGTCGACTCTTGCAGGTGGCGATGATCTGCGTGGACTATTGTTCCTGGACGATGCGCAGCAAACCGGTCTCATCTCGGGGCCCGGGGGAATGATCCTCCGAAGTACGGATCTGGGGGCGACATGGTCGTCCATTTCGATCGGCGCACTGAACGCGGTCGAAGGGTTGGCATCAGATGACCCCGATGTGGTGTATGCCGTGGGTGCAGATGCACTGGTGCTCCGTTCGACCGATCAGGGTCTTACCTGGGCACCGATGACCACCACGGCCTTCTCTGAGTTGTCGAGGGTCTCGGTGGGCATGGGAGCAGCTGTGGCGGTAGGGGCCAACGGCACGATCATCAAATACGAGGACGAAGCGCCCATCGGGATCGCGACAGTTCCAGGCATTCCCAGCGTGACCATGTATCCGAACCCATCTGCAGGACATGTGCAATTCACTTTGCCGAACGCACCCTCGCGTACGGTGCTGCAGGTCGAACTCATCCATGTGGATGGACGGTCGGCGTCCAGCACGCGTTGGGATGCGGGTATTGGGCCGTTGGCGTTCAATGACCTGGCTTCAGGTCAGTACATGGTGCGGGTCATGGATCAAGGTGCCCTGATCGCAGTGGGCCGCCTGATGATCATCGCCAACTGAATGGCAATCCCGCTTCATCCTACCCATTGCCCATTTCGTCGGGAATGCCAGAGGCAGCCGACTTGAGGGTGGTAGTTTTACCCCCGCAACACGCTGGAATGCGATCTGAT
>JBGTIB010000124.1:0-28222 GCA_041745875.1 Flavobacteriales bacterium
GCTTTCCCCAGATCAGCAGCACGGGCATGCGCAGCTTGGGGATCTCATGGGCCATGTTGTGACGGATCGCGCTCTTGGCAAGGGAAAGGATGCGGATCAGTTTCGCCTTGTCGTTGATGGTATCGTAGCACTCCGCCACCAGTTCATCGGTGGCATGTTTGGGGTCGTAGAAGGTGACAGCCACCTTCTTCCGGATGAAATCCTTGTCCTCCCGCCGGGGGAAGCCACCACCGAAGGCGTTCTCGTACAAACCACTGCTGCCGGTGAGCACCAGGCTTCGAACGAATTCGGGATGACGGCTGCAGTAGACGAGCGCCACATGCCCGCCGAGCGAATTGCCGATCAGGTTCACCTCCTTGTACCCCTTATGCCGGATGAAGCGGTCGAGGAACTTCGCCAGATTGTCCACGTTCGTGCTCAGCATGGGCAACGTGTACAACGGCAGCAGGGGTACCACCACGCGGTATTTCGACGAGAAGTGGTCGAAGAGATATTCGAAGTTGCTCAGCGCGCCGAACAGGCCATGCAACAGGATCAGCACAGGCCCTTCGCCATGCTCCAGGTATTGGAACTCACCCTCCTCCTTCAGTGAACGGTCCATGTGCTTGCTCAGGGATCACCCTCACCGGTATGTCCGGAGGTGGATGACGACCAAAGGTAGCGGAAGCAGTTGGCCCCTCCTGTACACCATACGGTGCCTATCCACATCGGGCTGTGCATCGTTCCCGGGTCCCGTGATCCCGGAGTGGTCTCGTTGGCCCGGAGCTTTGCATTCCTGAAGTGGGCCGCTGCATGCTTTCGTTGCATGACTGTTCATTTACTCCACTTTCTCCCACCGTAATTCTGTGGTGTTTTTGCTGATATTGTTGGTTGTATGGCAACATATCACTAGCTTGGTCGTTGAATATTTATCAACATTGAGCTACAAAGTGGGGGAACGGGGAGCAAAGTGGGGCAATTGACCTACTTTCGCGTCCATCCCGCGCAACCGGGTCGGCATGCTGAATCTCCTGGGTGAATACGATCTCCGACTTGACGCCAAAGGGCGCCTGTCGTTCCCTGCCGGGCTGCGCAAGCAGCTCGACGGTGAGCTGCAGCGGGGCTTCGTGATCAACCGCGATGTCTTCCAGCCCTGTCTCGTGCTTTATCCCATGACCGAGTGGGAGCAGACCAGTTCGACCATGAAGCGATTGAACCGCTTCGTGGAAAAGAACAACGAGTTCATCCGCCGCTTCATGAACGGAGCGACGCAGGTGGAACTCGATGCGAGCGATCGCCTGCTCCTGCCCAAGCCATTGCTGGTCCATGCCGGCATCAACAAGGAGTTGAAGATGGTGGCCATGATGGACAGGGTGGAGATCTGGGGCAAGGAGGAGCATGCACGACGGATGCGCGAGAAGGTGGACCTCACTGCCCTTGCCGAGGATGTCATGGGCAGCCTAGGCAATGCGGATGGACAGTGATTTCCACGCCCCCGTTCTTTTACAAGCCTGTATCGAAGGATCGAACATCCGCCCTGATGGCATCCATGTGGACGCCACCTTCGGAGGCGGTGGTCACAGCCGCGCCGTTTTGGAGCAGCTGGGTCCCAAGGGCCGTCTGATCGCGTTCGACCGTGATCGCGATGCCTGGGCCAATGCGCCCGACGACCCGCGCTTCACCCTGGTGCGATCGGACTTCCGATGGATGCGCAACCACCTGCGTTACCTCCATGCACTGCCTGCCGATGCAATGTTGGCGGACCTCGGTGTCAGCAGCCATCAGTTCGACACCGCCACGCGCGGTTTCAGCTTCCGATTCGATGGTCCGCTCGACATGCGCATGGACCATCGCGCCCAGCGCACCGCCGCCCAGCTGTTGCGCGACACGGACGAGGAAGCGCTCACCGCATTGTTGCGGAAGTACGGCGAGGTGGACCAGCCGAAACGCGTGGCCCGGCAAGTGGTGGCCGCCCAGGCACACAGCACCATCGCAACCACCTTCCAATTGGTGGACGCATTGAAGCCGGTGACACCGCGCAACAAGGAGAGCAGCTTCCTGGCGCAAGTGTTCCAGGCCCTGCGCATCGCGGTGAACGATGAGCTGGCTTCACTGGAGGCACTGCTGCGGCAGAGCGCGGAGATAGTAAGGCCTGGTGGTCGCCTTGTGATCATCAGCTACCACAGCCTGGAGGACCGCATGGTGAAGAACTGGATGCGGAGCGGCGACATCGGCGGAGTGGAGACCAAGGACCTCTACGGCAACCGCACACGGCCATTCGATCCCTTGAACAGTAGACCGATCCAACCCACGGATCGGGAGATAGCACGGAATCCGCGCGCAAGAAGCGCCCGATTGAGGATAGCAGTACGCACATGAACAAGGCACGGATCAAGAAGGAAAAGGACCCGGAAAAGCCGGACAAGGCCAGCGCCTCCACGGTGCGCGCCAGGTTCCCGCGCTTCCTGGCCACGCTGCTCAGCGGCAGTTTCCTTACCCGCGAGCAGGTGCTGGGCAACATGCCGTTCATCCTGTTCTGTGCGGGGCTCATGCTTTCATACATCGCCTACGGATACCATACCGAACGGACGGTGCGTGAACTGCATCGCACCGACGCGGAACTGAAGGAACTGCGCTCGGAGTACATCACTGTACGCTCCCAATTGGAGAAGACCGAACAGCAAAGCCAGGTCGCCTCGGGCATCGGTGCACTGGGCCTGCGCGAAAGCCGGGTGCCACCGCTGAAGATCACAGTGGCCGGCAGCGAAATGGAAAAGTACCAGCCGCGATGAATAGCGCGAACCCCATGAAGTTGCGCATGAACCTGGTCTACCTGGGCGTGGTGGTCTTTGCCTGTGCGATCGCGGGCAGGCTCTTCCACATCCAATTGGTGCAAGGGGAGAAGTGGGTGGCCAAGGCGGGTACGGTCTCTACCGCGTACCGTGTGGTACAGCCCGATCGCGGACATATCTATAGTGAGGATGGTCGATTGCTGGCGACCAGTGTGCCGGAGTACGAGATCCGCATGGACATGGTGCCAGATGGTCTCACGGACGAGATATTCCGGACCAATGTCGATTCCCTGGCCTGGTACCTCTCCGACCTGTTCCGGGATCGCAACGCGTCGGAGTACAAGCGTGAGCTGGTCGATGCGAGACATCGAAAGGAACGCTATTTCCTGATCAGGCGGAAGGCCGACCACACACAGGTCCAACGGCTGCGCACCTTTCCGATCTTCATTCTGGGCCGCTACAAGGGCGGTCTCATTGCCGAGAAGCGCACCGTCCGGGTGAAACCCTTCGGTCGTTTGGCGTCCCGTACCGTGGGCTATGCGCCACGCGATACGAATGTGATGTCCGTTGGTCTCGAAGGCGGGTTCAGCCGGCAGTTGAAGGGTACCACCGGCCACCGGCTCGAACGGCGCCTGACCGGTGGTGTGTGGATGCCGATCGCCGATGGGAACAGTGTGGACCCGGAGCCAGGCTCGGACATCCATACCACCATCGACATCAACCTGCAGGACGTGGCCGATGCCGCGCTCGAAGCACAGTTGCGCAAGCATGGTGCACAGTACGGATGCGTGGTGGTGATGGAGGTCGCCACCGGCGATGTGAAGGCCATCAGCAACCTCACCCGCAAGAGCGACAGCACCTATGTGGAGGATCTCAACTACGCGGTAGGTCAGGCCACAGAACCCGGATCCACCTTCAAGCTGGCGGCATTGATGGTGGGCCTTGAGGAAGGTCTGATCAAGCATACCGATACGGTGGATACCAAGCGCGGCAAGGTTCGCTTCCACGACCGGATCATGGCGGATTCGCACGAGGGTGGTTACGGTCGCATCACCGTGCAGCGTGCCTTCGAGCTATCCAGCAACACCGGTATCAGTGTCGTGGTGAACAAGGCCTTCGAGAAGGAACCACGTCGCTTCGTGGAAGGGTTGAAGAACCTTGGATTGCACGAGCCACTCGGGGTGCGCATTCCGGGGGAGGCCATGCCCGTGCTGCGTGGCCCGGGCGAGAAGGGTTGGAGCGGGGTGAGCCTGCCCTGGATGAGCATCGGCTACGAAACGAGCTCCACACCCCTGCAGATGCTTGCCTTCTACAATGCCGTGGCCAACGGCGGACGTCTGATGCGACCCCGCTTCGTCACACGCATTTCGCGCAACGGCCGCACCGTCCGGGAGCTGGAGCCGCAGGTGATCAAGGAGCGCATCTGTTCGGCACGAACACTGGCGATCGTGCATGGTATGCTGCAGGGCGTGGTGGATAGTGGTACGGCCACCAACCTGCGCGCCGCCCACTTCAGCATCGCTGGCAAGACCGGCACCGCACAGATCGCACGCAACGGCAGCTACAAGCAGCATGGCATCAGTTACCAAGCATCCTTCGTGGGTTATTTCCCGGCCGACGCTCCGAAGTACAGCTGCATCGTGGTGGTGAACAGTCCTACCAGCAGCGTCTACTATGGCAATGTGGTGGCCGGTCCGATCTTCAAGGAGATCGCGGACAAGATCTACAGCAACCGGCTCGAACTGCAACACGGAACGGCCGTTGCCGCCACCGATGGTCCGCGCACCCCGGTCAGTCTCAGCGGACATAGTGGCGACCTGCGCATCGCATTCGCCACGCTCGGTGTGCCCGTGTTGGACAATGGCGATGGCCAATGGTCCACCACGCAGGCCGGCGATAGTACGGTGACGTTGGCGTCCCGTGCGGTGCCCTCTGCATCTCAGGAACTCGTCCCGAACGTGCTGGGCATGGGTCTGAAGGACGCGCTCTACATCCTGGAGAACAACGGTCTCCGCGTGCGGGTCGAAGGTGTGGGCATGGTCCGTCGCCAATCGCTATCGCCCGGCACACGTGCCTCCCGGGGATCCACCATCATCATCGAGCTCACATGAAACTGCTCAAGGATATACTCTACCGGGTACGCATCGAGCAGGTGGTGGGTAGTACCGATATCGCCGTGGAGAAGGTGGCTTTCGATGACCGACAGGTAGTGGCGTTCACCGCCTTCGTGGCCGTGAAGGGCACCAAGGTCGATGGACATGAGTTCATCGGCAAGGCCATCGCAGCGGGTGCCAACGCCATCGTATGCGAGGTGATGCCATCCGAACTGAAGGATGGGCTTACGTATGTCCGTGTGGCCGATGCAGCCGAGGCGCTCGCCACCATGGCCGCCAACCTCTTCGACCATCCTTCGCGCAAGTTGAAGCTGGTCGGTATCACCGGGACCAATGGCAAGACGAGCGTGGCGACGCTGCTCTTCAAGCTCCATCGGGCGTTGGGCCACAAGTGCGGACTGATCAGCACTGTGGAGACCCGCATCGGGCAGCGTGTCATCGCCAGTACGCATACCACGCCCGACGCGGTCCGGATCAATGAACTGCTGGCCGAGATGCTCGCCGAGCGGGTCACCCACTGTTTCATGGAAGTGAGTTCGCACAGTGTGGTGCAGCACCGCATCACAGGCCTGCAGTTCGCGGCTGGTGTGTTCACCAATATCACGCACGATCACCTTGACTACCATGGCACTTTCGCCGAATACATCAAGGCCAAGAAGCGCTTCTTCGATCTGCTGCCCGCTGCGGCCTTCGCGTTGGTGAACGCCGACGATGTCAACAGTGCGGTGATGCTGCAGAACACCAGGGCCACGAAGCGCTCCTTCGCCGTGCGCAACATGGCCGACCACCGCGCACGCATCGTGGAGAACCAGCTCAGCGGACTGCACCTCAACATCGACGGGCACGATCTCTATGCACGTTTGATCGGTGAGTTCAACGCCAGCAACCTGCTCGCGGTGTACACCACGGCCGTGCTGTTGGGCGAGGCGCCATTGAACGTGCTGACGGCGCTCAGCGACCTTGAACCACCGAAGGGCCGCTTCCAACTGGTCCGGAGCGGTGGGGGTGTGATCGGTGTGGTGGACTACGCCCACACACCCGATGCATTGAAGAACGTGCTGGGTACCATCAACGAGATCCTCGGTGGTCGTGACAAGGTCATCACGGTCGTGGGTTGTGGCGGTGATCGGGACCGGACGAAACGTCCGATGATGGCCCGGATCGCTGCGGAATTCAGCGGCCAGGTGGTGCTCACGAGCGACAATCCCCGCAGTGAGGACCCCATGGCGATCATCCATGAAATGCGGGAAGGGCTGCTACCCAATGACCTGCAACGTGTCTGGGTGAACCCCGATCGTCGGGAGGCCATCCGCCAGGCCGTGGGCATGACCGCACCCGGCCACGTGTTGCTGATCGCCGGCAAGGGCCACGAGAACCACCAGGAGATCGCGGGCGTGAAACACCCCTTCGATGATGCCTCCGTGCTGAAGGAAACACTTGAACTCCTCCACAAGTAATGCTGTACCATCTCTTCGAAGCGATCGGTCCAAGTGTGCCTGGTGCGGGGGTGTTCAACTACATCTCCTTCCGCGCTGCGATGGCGGTGGTCACATCCCTGTTGATCTCGCTCGTCTTCGGCAAGACGATCATCAACGCGTTGCGCCGTGCACAGGTGGGCGAAACGGTACGCGACCTGGGTCTTGAAGGCCAGTTGAGCAAACAGGGTACCCCCACCATGGGTGGTCTCATCATCATCGCAGCCACCATCGTGCCCACGCTGCTGTTCGCCAGGCTCGATAACATCTACATCATACTCCTGCTGATCAGCACCCTATGGCTGGGTGGCATCGGCTTCATCGATGACTACATCAAGGTCTTCAAGAAGGACAAGCGCGGACTGGCAGGCAAGTTCAAGGTGGTGGGCCAGGTGGGACTGGGGATCCTGGTAGGCGCCACCGTGTATTTCCATCCCGAGATCCGCACCCGCGTGGAAGTGCCGGAAGTTCTGGCCGAGCAGCTCGATCCCGAAGCGCTCCACACCATCACCGATGATGCCGGCACGGTGCACTACATGTTGAACCGGAAGTCGCCCAACACCACCATTCCCTTCGTCAAGGACAACGAGTTCAACTACTCTTCGATCCTCGGACTGTTCGGTCGTGAAGCGCGCGAGTACACATGGATACTCTACATCCTCGTCGTCATCTTCATCATCACCGCTGTCAGCAACGGGGCCAACATGACCGACGGCCTTGACGGATTGGCCACGGGCACTTCCGCGATCATCGTCCTGGCCCTGGGGGTGCTCACCTATGTCAGCGGCAACATCATTTTCGCGAACTACCTGGACATCATGTACATCCCTGGTATCGGGGAATTGGCCGTGTTCATCGGTGCACTGGCCGGGGCATGCATCGGGTTCCTGTGGTACAACGCTTTTCCGGCGCAGGTCTTCATGGGCGATACCGGCAGCCTCGCGCTCGGCGGGATCATCGCCACGCTCGCCATCCTGGTGCGCAAGGAACTGCTGATCCCTGTGCTGTGCGGGATCTTCCTGGTGGAGAACCTCAGCGTGGTGATGCAGGTCTCCTGGTTCAAGTACACCAAGCGCAAGTATGGTGAAGGTCGTCGTGTGTTCCGCATGGCGCCCTTGCACCACCACTACCAGAAGCTCGGTATCCACGAGAGCAAGATCGTGTCACGCTTCTGGATCGTGGGTATCATGCTCGCTGTCGTGTCCATCGTAACCCTCAAGCTCCGATGAAGGAACTCGTGGTCATCGGTGCACAGGAGAGCGGTGTGGGCGCGGCAAGGCTGGCCCGCAAGCAGGGCCTTGATGTGTTCGTGAGCGATGCGGGCATCATCAAGCCGAACTACCGCAACGAGCTCCTTGCACACGACATTCCCTTCGAGGAGGGTGGACATTCCGCACAGCGCATCCTGAACGCCGGTGAGATCGTGAAGAGCCCCGGTATCCCGGACAGCGCGCCCCTCGTGCTGGCGGCCCGTGAGCGCGGCATCGATGTGATCGCCGAGGTGGAACTCGCATACCGTTACTGCAACGGCAACATCGTGGCGATCACCGGGAGCAACGGTAAGACCACCACCACGCTGCTCACGCATCACCTCCTGGATCGCGCCGGTCTCGATGTAGCGATGGGGGGCAATGTGGGCAACAGTTTCGCCGCCCTCGTCGCCGATGGAGATCACGCCTGGTACGTACTGGAGTTGAGCAGTTTCCAACTCGACGGCATCCGCGCATTCAAGCCGCACATCGCGGCATTGCTCAACATCACACCCGATCACCTGGACCGATACGGTGGCAGCATGGAACGCTACGCAGCGAGCAAGTTCCGGATCGCCATGAACCAGACCGCGGAGGACCACTTCATCCATTGTGCCGATGATCCCTTGATCATCGAGGGCCTGCGCAAGCATTCCGTGAAAGCCAGGCGATGGCCTTTTTCCATCGAACGGGAACTCGAGTACGGGGCATTCCTCCGCAACAACAACATCCACATCACCACCGACCAAACCACGTTCAACATGTCCATGATCGAGCTCGCCCTGAAAGGGAAACACAATGTGTACAATTCCATGGCCGCCGGGATCACCGCCCGGGTGCTCGAACTCAGCAACGACATCGTGCGCGAGAGCCTCAGCGATTTCCAGAACGTGGAACATCGACTGGAGCACGTAGCATTGGTGAACGGCGTGGAGTTCATCAACGATTCCAAGGCGACCAATGTGAATGCGACATGGTACGCGCTGGAAAGCATGGAGAAACCCGTCGTCTGGGTGGTGGGTGGTGAGGACAAGGGGAACGACTACAAGACCCTGCGCGATCTGGTGAAGGCCAAGGTGAAGGCCATCATCTGCATGGGCACGGACAACAGCAAGGTGCACAAGGCATTCGCTGAGTTGGGCCTGCCCATGGTGGATACCGCCAGTGCGGAACAGGCGGTCCGTTCCGCATACGAGCAGGCCGAGGTCGGTGACGTGGTGCTGCTGAGCCCGGCCTGTGCCAGCTTCGATCTGTTCGAGAACTACGAGGATCGTGGCCGTCGCTTCAAGACCGCAGTAAAGTCCCTTTAACAACATCGAAGCATGAGCAACCCGTACGAACATACCGACGCGCCGCTGCGCATCGTGGGTGGACAACTGGTGGAAGCCCGCCGCACCACGCTTGCCGATAAAGCCTCAACGCCGCACCGCCTGGAGCCCGTGGCCTCCGTGAAGGATGTGCTCTACATCAACGACAGCCGGGCCACCTTCCTCGACGCCACCCTGGAGTCCTTGGGATCCCTGGACCAGCGGGTGGTGTGGATCGTGGGTACTTGGAATGATGAGATGGGTGAAGGGCATGTCCAGGAACTGCTTGGTGAACGCGTTTCGGCGGTGGTGCTTTTCGGAAAGCATGACGTGCACCCCGGTCCAGGCACCGAGGGCAGCGTGTTCCTAGCCGATGATGTGCGCATGTCGGTCTTCCTTGCACACGAACTCGCCAAGGCCGGGGAGGTCGTGCTGTTCAGCCCGGCATGTCCAAGCGGGAACGGCTTTGCCAACTACGAGGAGCGCGGCGCCGAATTCAAACGTGCCGTACGTGATCTGTGAAATGGTTGTCGGTTGACAGTGCAATGCTTCGCCACCTTATGACCTAACAAACACTACCACCACAACCGAGATCGACAACCAACAACGGACAACCGACAATCACCGTGAACACCATCCTCCAAAAACTGCGCGGCGACCGCGTGATCTGGATGACAGCCCTTTTCCTGGGGCTTATCAGCCTGCTCGCGGTGTACAGCTCGATCAGTTCGCTTGCGTTCAAGCGGGAGAGTGGGGGTACGCTGCATTTCCTCTTCAAGCATGGACTGATGCTGGTGACCGGCGGTGTGATCATGTACTACGCTTCGAAGCTGCGGTACACCATGTACTCGCGCTTCTCCCAATTGCTCATGGGACTTACGGCGGCGCTCCTGTTCCTCACGCTGTTGCTGGGGTCCACAATCAACGATGCCAGCCGCTGGCTCACCATTCCGTTGATCAACCAGTCCTTCCAGACAAGCGACCTGGCCAAGGTGGTGCTCGTGGTCTTCCTCGCGCGTGTGTTGGGTAAGCACCAGGGGGAGCCATGGTCCTTCCGGGATGTGATCCTTCAGCTCGCATTGCCCATCGGCATCATCTGTGGCTTGATCCTGCCCGCCAATTTCTCCACCGCCGCATTGCTCTTCTTCGTGTGCCTGTTGATCCTCTTCCTCGGCGGAGTGCCCATCAAATGGATCCTCTCGTTGATCGGACTTGCCGTGGGTTCGCTCATGCTGCTTGTCGCAGTGAACGAGACCGTGGGGAGCATCGACGAGAAGTTCGAATTCCTGCCCCGTGTGGATACTTGGGAGAAACGCTTGCGAACACATGGTGGCACCGACAGTGATGCCAACTACCAGGTGGAGCACGCCAAGATCGCGATCGCTTCCGGTGGACTGTTGCCCAACGGCCCGGGCAGTGGTGCTTCGCGCAATTTTCTGCCGCACCCGTATTCCGACATGATCTACGCCTTCATCATCGAGGAGTATGGCAGCATCCTGGGCGGACTGGGTCTGCTGTTGTTGTACCTGATCCTATTGTACCGTGCGGTGCGCATCGCGAACGAATGCACCAAACCCTTCGGTGCCCTGGTGGCGGTGGGGCTTGGACTGATGCTGGTGATGCAGGCGATGGTGAACATGGCGGTCGCGGTGAACCTCGTTCCCGTGACAGGTCAGCCCTTGCCACTGGTGAGCATGGGTGGAACCTCCATCTGGTTCACCTGCCTGGCCATCGGCATCCTGCTCAGTGTGAGCCGCAGCCTCGAGGACGACGACCCCCGCACCGCCGGTGCACGAAAGACCAACGATCACAATGCCACACGACCAAGAACCGCGCTCGCTTAGGGTGATGATCTCCGGGGGTGGTACCGGAGGTCACATCTTCCCTGCCATCGCCATCGCGAACGCGGTGCGCGAGCGGGATGCGTCCACGCGCTTCCTCTTCGTGGGCGCCCTGGGAAAGATGGAGATGGTGAAGGTGCCCGCTGCTGGGTTCGACATCGTTGGCCTGCCGATCCGAGGCTTTCAACGCGATGCCTTGTTGAAGAACATCGGTCTGCCATGGCGGCTTGTTCGCAGCATGCTCATGGCGCGAAAGCTCGTGCGCACCTTCAAACCGCACGTGGCCGTGGGAGTAGGGGGGTATGCCAGTGGCCCCTTGCTCGCCGCCGCGCAACGCATGGGCGTACCTACGTTGGTGCAGGAGCAGAACAGTTTTCCCGGTCGCACAAACGTCATGCTTGCGGCGCGGGTGGATCGCATCTGTGTGGCCTACGCTGGCATGGAGAAGTACTTTCCCAAGGAGAAGTTGCTCATCACCGGCAACCCGGTGCGCCAGGATGTGGTACGGCTGGCCGGAAAGCGTCCCCGCGGCATGGAGCAGTTCGCGCTGCACGAAGGCCGGCCGGTGCTTTTCGTCACCGGTGGAAGCCTTGGCGCACGGGGCATCAACCGCGGCGTGGAAGCCGCGCTGCCCATGCTGAAGGATGCCGGGATACAGATCATCTGGCAGACCGGCACACCGTACTTCATGCAGGCGCAGGATGCCGTGGCGACCTTGGGTTACGATGATTGCAAGGTGCTTGAGTTCGTCGATCGCATGGACCTGGCCTATGCGGTGGCCGATCTGGTGGTGGCGCGCGCGGGTGCGATCAGTGTGAGCGAGTTGTGCCTGGTCGCCAAGCCAGCGATCCTCGTGCCCCTGCCCACCGCTGCGGAGGATCATCAAACACACAATGCACGCGCACTTACGGATCGGGGTGCTGCGATCCTGTTGCGCGACGAAGAGACCATCGCCAAGCTCGGGACCACCGTGCTTGAATTGATCAACGACGCGGCAGCCCTCGAGCGCCTGGGACTGACGATCGCATCACTGGGAACCATCAACGCCGCCGAGTCCATAGCGGCGGAGGTCATCAGACTGGCCAGGAAATGAGCACGCTGAACGGGAATATGCTCTTCTTCATCGGCATCGGTGGCATCGGTATGAGCGGTCTTGCGCGCTACTTCCGACGCCATGGATCACGGGTGGCGGGCTACGACCGCACCCCGAGCGAACTGACGGCCCGCCTGCTGGGCGAAGGCATCGACGTGCAATACAACGAGGACGTGCGATCGATACCGCAGGAATTCCTGGATGCGGACCCGGCCGAGGTGATGGTGGTACGCACCCCCGCAGTGCCGAACGACAGTCCCCTGCTGACCTATTGGAAGGAGCGTGGTGCACGGATCCTGAAACGCGCCGAGGTCCTGGGCATGGTCACCCGCGATCGTCGCACCATCGCCGTGGCCGGCACGCACGGCAAGACCACCGTGAGCACCATGCTGGCACATCTACTTACTGTCGGTGGTGTGAAGTGCAACGCTTTCCTCGGCGGGATCTCGGCCAACCACGGCACCAATGTCCTTCTGAACGACAATGCCACGGTGAACGTGGTGGAGGCCGATGAGTACGACCGCAGCTTCCTGCAGTTGGATCCCAGCGAAGCGATCATCACCGCCATGGACCCGGACCACCTCGACATCTATGGTACACCGGAAGCGATGGTGATGGCCTATACGGATTTCGCCGAGCTCTGCACTGGGCCGATGTATGTGCACGCCCGCATCGCGCACCATTTCGCGCACCGCGAGAACGTAGTGCCATACTCGCTCGAAGGGACGGGTGTCCCCCGCGTGGAGAACCTCAGCGTGGAGGGTGGATCGCATGTCTTCGACCTGATCACCGAGGGGCATGAAGAACGCGGCCTACGATTGGGAATGCCTGGTCGTCACAATGTGGAGAACGCCATCGCGGCCGCATCGATGGCGCTGCACCTGGGTGTGCCCGGGTCCCGCTTGCGCGATGGACTTGCCGACTTCCGTGGGGTGGCGAGGCGCTTCGAAGTTCGGATCCCGGGTCCCGCTGTGGTCTACATCGACGACTATGCGCATCACCCCACCGAACTCCGCGCATTCATTTCCAGTGTGCGTGAACTGTATCCCGGTCGTCGTATCACCGGCATCTTCCAACCGCATCTCTTCAGCCGTACCCGTGATCTCGTCGCCGATTTCCGGACGAGTCTTTCGTTGTTGGATGAACTCCTGTTGATGGACATCTACCCTGCCCGCGAGGAACCGATCGCGGGGATCACCTCGCAGTGGTTGCTGGAGCAGGTGCCACTGGACAGGAAGAAGTTGGTGTCGCGTGAGGAGGTGATCGAAGAAATACGCGACCGCCGCCATGAAGTGGTGCTGAGTATGGGCGCGGGTGATATCGATCGCCTGGTGCCCGCCATCGAAACCGTGTTGAACCAATTCCGACCCCGATGAACTCGCTGAAAAGGTCGCTCCGTCCCTTGGGTATCGTGCTTGGCGTACTGGTGGTGGTGGCCGCCCTCGGTTTCGTGGAACGTACTGCGGACCGCACACCGGTGCGCGCGTTGCAGGTGCATGTGAAAGGCGTGGAAGGCATCCACTTCATCGACGAGGAGAGCATCCGGCGCGAAGTGCTCGACCATGGTGTCGCTGTGATGGGTGCGAGCCTTGGCGAGATCGACGTTCCCGGGATCGAACAGCGCCTGCGCAACATCCCCAGCGTGGCTACTGCGGAAGTGTACCACACCCTGGATGGATGCCTGCATGTGCGCGTCAAACAGCGCGAACCCATCGTGCGGGTGATCAACCGCGACGGCAGCAGCTTCTACATCGACCGCGAAGGATTCGCCATGCCGGTCAGCGAGCAGTACACCGCCCGAGTGACGGTGGTGACCGGCCACCTCAACGAGCCCGGTGCCATGAACGGCGTGTACCAGGTGAACACCGGAGACAGTCTTCACCTCAGGAGCATGTCCGACCGGATCCATCGTCTGGCACTCTTCATCGATGGCGACCCGTTCTGGAGCGCACTGGTGGATCAGGTGCTGGTCACGCCTGTCGGTGAATTCGAGCTCATCCCCAAGGTGGGTGCACAGCGCATCCTCATCGGTGATGGCACAGGCCTCGAACAGCGCTTCGACAAGCTCCGGATCTTCTACAAAAAAGGAATGCCCCAGGCCGACTGGCGCCGATACGCACGTATCGACCTGCGCTTCGCCGACCAGATCGTCTGCACCAAACGAACAACGCCCTAACAGCAAGTACCCATGGACAACAACCAAGAGATCGTCGCCGGATTGGATATCGGAACGACCAAGATCGCCTGCATCGTCGGGCGCAAGAACGAGCAGGGAAAGATCGAGATCCTCGGCATGGGCAAGTCGCGATCCGATGGCGTGAGCCGCGGCGTTGTGGCCAACATCCAGAAGACCGTGGAAAGCATCAAGGCCGCTGTGAAGGAGGCCGAGGACAGTGCCGGTGTGGACATCGGCACGGTGAACGTGGGCATTGCCGGACAGCATATCCGCAGCATGCAGCACCGTGGCATGAAGATGCGCGAGAGCCTCGAGGAGGAGATCACCCAGACCGACATCGACCTGTTGATCGATGAGACCTATCGGCTGGTGATGCCGCCCGGTGAGGAGATCATCCATGTGTTGCCACAGGAGTACATCGTGGACAATGAGCAGGGCATCCGCGATCCCATCGGCATGAGCGGCATCCGCATGGAAGCCAACTTCCACATCATCAGTGGGCAGGTCACCGCAGCGCGCAACATCAACAAGTGCGTGCATCGCGCAGGCCTCAACGTCACCGAGCTCATCCTCGAACCGCTGGCCAGCGCTGATGCGGTGCTCAGCCACGAGGAGAAGGAGGCCGGTGTGGTGCTCGTCGATATCGGCGGCGGTACCACCGACATCGCCATCTTCTTCGACAACATCATCCGCCACACCGCGGTGATCCCCTTCGGTGGCAACGTCGTCACCGAGGACATCCGTCAGGGGTGCGGCATCATGCGCGACCAGGCTGAATTGCTGAAGACCAAGTTCGGCAGTGCCCTGGCGGCCGAGAACAAGGACAACGAAGTGGTATGCATCCCAGGTCTCCGCGGACGCGAGCCCAAGGAGATCAGCCTGCGCACGCTGGCCGAGATCATCCAAAGCCGCATGGAGGAGATCATGGAACATGTGTACTTCGAGATCCGGAACAGCGGCATGGAGAAGCAGCTTATCGCGGGTGTCGTACTCACTGGCGGTGGTGCACAACTGAAGCATCTTAAGCAGTTGGTGGAGTACATGACCGGCATGAGCACACGCATCGGTTACCCCAACGAGCACATCACCAAGAGCAATGTGGAGGACGTGACCAGTCCGCTGCATGCCACCGGAGTCGGCCTGGTGATGAAGGGTTTCGACTACCTCGATCGCCGCCGCCCGAAGATCGTGGAGGCCGGACCCCGCGTGAAAGGCCATTCCGACCAAAGCCGCATCGGCAAGTTCTTCGGGTCGGTGCTCTCCGGAGCCACCGATCTGCTCAAGGACGACGAGAACTGAACCTATTGATCACCCTTCCAACCTTCCAACCTTCCAAAACCCAACGTCATGAAATTCGAGGATCCCAAGGAACCCACATCGATCATCAAGGTGATCGGCGTGGGTGGCGGCGGCAGCAACGCCGTCAACCACATGTATGAGCAAGGCATTCGCGGTGTCGACTTCATCGTGTGCAACACCGACAGCCAGGCCCTGGACATCAGTCCGGTGCCGATCAAATTGCAACTGGGCGTGGGACTTACAGAAGGTCTCGGTGCAGGTGCCATCCCGGAACGCGGTAAGGACGCAGCCCAGGAGAACATCGACCAGATCCGGCAGTTGCTCAGTTCGCGCACCAAGATGATCTTCATCACGGCCGGCATGGGCGGTGGTACAGGGACCGGCGCAGCGCCGGTCATCGCCGGCATCGCACGTGAACTGGGGATCCTTACCGTGGGTATCGTCACCAGTCCATTCCTCTGGGAAGGTCGTCGCCGCAAACAACAGGCGGCCGCCGGTATCGAGGAACTACGCAGCACCGTGGACTCCCTGCTGGTGATCAACAACGATCGCCTGCGCGACCTCTACGGTAACCTTTCGCTCGACAATGCCTTCGAGCATGCCGACAACGTGCTCACCACGGCCGCACGCGGCATCGCGGAGATCATCACGCAGACCCGGAAAGTGAACGTCGATTTCGAGGATGTGAAGACCGTGATGTCCAACAGTGGCGTGGCGATCATGGGCATGGCCGAAGCTGAAGGAGAGGACCGTGCCCTGCGTGCAGCACAGGAGGCCCTCGCATCACCACTGCTCAACGACAACGACATCCGCGGTGCCAAATTCGTGCTGCTCAACATCACGCACGGCGAGGAGGCCCTGTTGATGGATGAGATCAGCGAGATCACCGACCACATCCAGGATGCCGCCGGCAGTACCGCTGATGTGATCTGGGGCTACGGCCGCGACGAGAGCCTGGGCAAGAAGGTGCGCATCACGGTGATCGCCACCGGCTACCGCACCAATCCGGCCACCGGTGAAGTGCTCGGGGAGAACTCCGCGAGCACCCGCACCGTGATCCCATTGGGCGCCGATATGCCAACGATGATCACGCAACCCATCGTCAATCCCGTGGGTGCCCCGCTAGCTCCGCCACCGCCTGAACCGCCTCCTGCTGTGGAGGTCGATCCTTCGGAACCATACTTGAAACCCGCCGCGGAGGCAACACCTGTGGCAGCACCGCAGCACACCATCGAGTTCGAAGTACAGCCACCCTTGGATGTGCAGGAACCCGTCGCGAAAGTCCCGAAACCCACGGAGGAAAAGACGGTGCACATGCTCGGCGCCGAGGAGCCTGCCGCAACCCCGGAGAAGCGTACGGTCGTTACCGAGGCACGCCTGTCCCCTACGGAGCACCAGTCACGCGTGGAGGAACGCATGGCACGGATGCGCGAGCTGAACCAGCGCATGCGTGGCCCCAGCGGTGTGAACGAATTGGAGCGTGAGCCCGCCTACAAGCGCAAGAACGTGCATCTCAGCGATGCACCGCACAGCACGGATTCCAACGTGAGCCGCTATACGCTCAACGAGGAGACCGACGAGAACGGCGAGCGACGCGTGGAACTGAGGAGGAACAACCCATACCTGCACGACAACGTGGACTGAGCGAAAGCTCAGGCCACGTTGGTACGGGCCGATCATGAGCGGCCCAACAGGTACGGGAGCGATGGATCGCAATTAGGGAAGCGAGGGTGTGATCCCCCGCACCCCAACAACAGAACACCATGGACCTCCAACAGCGCATAGACACCGACATCAAGGCCGCCATGCTGGCCCGCGACAAGGACCGATTGAACGTCCTGCGTGCGATCAAGAGCGCTATCTTGCTTGAACTGACCAAGGAAGGGGGAGGTGAAGAGCTGGATGAGGCCGTAGGCCTGCGCATTCTTCAGAAGCTGTATAAGCAACGCATGGAGAGCGCCGCCATCTACCACGAGCAGCAACGCGAAGAACTTGCCGCCGAGGAAGAGGCACAGGCCAGGGTGATCGAGGATTACCTGCCGAAGCGTCTCAGCGACAGCGAGGTGGAAGAGGCCGTACGAAGCGTGATCGCCGATACCGGTGCCACAGGCATGAAGGACATGGGCCGTGTGATGGGCGAAGCGAACAAGCGCCTGGCCGGCAAGGCCGACGGCAGCACGATCGCGACGCTCGTGAAGAAGCTGCTCAGCGCAAGCTGAGCACCGCCGGACAGGCATTGCTTGTCCGGATCGTTGGTTGGGTAGGGAAGAAAGCGCGTCCGGGAAGGGGCGCGCTTTCGGTTTAGGGGTGGGTGAGGAAGCTTGTTCGTCGTACACTATTCCACTAGCTGACACCATTTGCACGTCGGGCGCTGCCAGTTGCTCATTCCAGCAGATGGAGTGACATTGTTTGGACGAGTTTTGATGTGCTTGCAGGCTGGGAACAGCGAAGCCAAACATCATATGCCCTATGCGCCCCTTCACGACATTGCTACTTTCCCTAGCCCTGACCTTCTCGGCCATGGCGCAGAACGTGGGGATCAACAATCCGACACCTGATCCAAGTGCGCTTCTAGACCTAACCAGTTCGGAAAAGGGCTTGCTGGTACCACGCATGTCAACGGCACAACGTATTGCCATTCCAGTTCCGGCAACAGGACTATTGGTATATGATACCGACTTGAACACTTTCTGGTACTACGACGGGGCAGCCTGGACACCGGTGGTTGGCGGCAATAGCGGATGGCAGTTGAACGGCAATGGTGGTACAGTGGAGGGCACTCATTTTATAGGCACCACGGACGATGTACCCATTGAACTGCGCGTAAACAACGAGAGAGCCGGGTGGGTGGGGTTAGGGCCTTTAGGGACAGCCGGCACGAGTACATCTTTAGGGTATCAAGCGCTAATGGAGAGCACTGGAGCAGGAAATACAGCAATGGGATATCATGCATTGCGAGAGAACAATATTGGATACTCCAATACCGCGATCGGCGGCCGTGCCTTGCCCAGGAATACGACGGGTGTGGCAAATACTGCTGTCGGAAGCCAAGCAATGTGGATGAATACTACGGGTCAACAGAACACGGCACTTGGTAACACGTCAATGGCGTGGAACACCACTGGCAGCTATAATACCGCGATAGGGGATGCGTCACTGGCCAACGGCAGCGGTAGTAGGAACACTGCCATAGGACGTGGAGCCATGGCATTTAATGAAACTGGTGAGCGCAATACCGCAGTTGGGTTTGAAGCCATGTTCAACAATACTGAGGGTAATTGGAATACAGCCCTCGGCAATTCGGCCATGGGATACAATACCATTGGGGCGTACAACATCGCGATCGGGTTCGAGGCGATGCGCCAGAGCCAGACGGGGCGGAATAACGTGGTCCAAGGGTACCGTGCGTTCTTCCACAACATAGCTGGATCCAACGCAACGGTCATTGGCACCCAGGCCATGCAGTACGCCAACAATACCAGTTCTTACTTCGAGAACACGAATGTGGCCGTTGGCTACCAAGCATTGCGCGGATCGACCGACCCGGCTGCGAATGTTGGAAATGGGAATACTGCGATCGGTTTTAGAACAATGGTGGAGAATACCACGGGAGGGCTCAATACCACGAATGGGAATCTGGCGCTGCATTCCAACACCATAGGGAATTTCAATACTGCTACAGGCGCGTCAGCTCTCTTCGCCAATATTGGCGGGAACTATAATACAGCCAATGGATCGGGAGCACTTGCCACCAATCTAACGGGGAGCTATAACACCGCGATCGGAGCAGAAGCACTTCGATATTACGACGGGGTGAGCCACAGCGTAGCTGTCGGATTCGAAGCCTTGAGAGGCTCTCCCACGGTTGCGGATAACACCGGTATCGGAAACACTGCGGTAGGGTCATGGTCGTTGAGGAACAACACCATAGGTGAGCGTAATACCGCATTCGGCTATGCAGCGCTGTATGGTAATGCGGAAGGCAATTGGAACACAGCGATCGGGAATTCTGCCATGCTGTACAACACAGGATCAGGTAACGTTGCGTTAGGTTATGAGACACTTCTCTGGAACGTAGGTGGTCAGTTTAACACAGCGACCGGAATGCAGGCACTGGTAGGGAACGTCAATGGACACAATAACACCGCCCATGGGGTTTCCGCTCTTGCGGCGACTGATGGCAGCAGCAATACCGCTGTCGGGCACGCTGCGCTGTTGATCTCCGAGACAGGAAACTTCAATACTGCCATTGGGGATCATGGACTATTCGATCTAATGACGGGTAGCTATAATACCGGTGTGGGCAACTATACCGAAAGCGGTGCTCCGGATCGGGAGAACACCGTGGTGATAGGTGGCGCGGGCAACTTGCCACCATTCGCCAACGATCAAGTCCGCATCGGCAACAGTTCAATGACATCCATTGGCGGACAAGTGAATTGGACCGCCATGTCCGATGAGCGTGTCAAGACCGGTGTATCGGAGGATGTAGTTGGACTGGATTTCATTCTCCGCTTGCGACCCGTGACGTATCACTATAGCATAGACCAGAGCAACGCACTACACGACCGGACCGACACCGCGACATGGGCAAGCAAGTACGACATCGAGCGTATCCGCTTCAGTGGCTTCCTGGCCCAACAAGTGGAATTAGCAGCCAATGAAGCCGCCTATGATTTCAGCGGTGTGGACCGACCAGAACATGGTGACGGCTCCTGGGGTCTTCGCTATGCGGAGTTCACCGTTCCCTTGGTCAAGGCTGTTCAGGAAATGAATGACACCATGCAGGAACAACAAACCGCGATCATCGAGTTGCGCGAAGAGTTGAAGTTGGTGCGTGAGGAACTGCGGATAATACGCGGGGAGCGATGATCAGGGCCGTTGCCATCGTATGTCTGCTGTCCTGCCTGAGCGCACAGGGGCAACTGCTCACCGTGTCCAACACACCAGTGACACTTACCACCGGTGCGGAGGTCACTGTCCAAGGTGATGTGCTGTTGGGCACCGGTGCGATCATTACCAACCACGGTAACCTGCGGGTGCTGGGCGATTGGACCAACGATGCAGGGAACACAGGCATCACCTCGGTATCCACCGGCCAGGTGCTGCTCTACGGTGGTACCCAGAACATCGGTGGCACCAACGTTACCGATCTCCGGAAGCTCATCATTGAAGGTGGGGACAAGGTTCTGCTTCAGGATGCCGTGGTCGGCACACCCGCCCTACCCGATGGAATACTAGAGCTCAATGGCGCCGTGTTGATCCTCAATGGCCGCACCTTCTCCGTGTTCAATCCGGCAAGTACGGGCGTGGTGGACGGTGGGGGTAGCATCCGCAGCGAAAGCCCCGACCTGTTAAGCCGGTTCCAATGGGCCCTGGGCAATGATATCACCGAACACCGCATCCCCTTCACCGATGCGGCAGGCACCCTGCTCCCCTTTGCCTTCACACCCGATGTGCCCTTCCCGCCGAATACATTGCTCAGCGTGGCCACCTATGCCACAGCACCGGACAATACACCGTACCCGGTGACAATGGACCATCAGGTCGTTCACATGCACGATGCGAGCGGGACCGACAACAGCCCCAACGTGGTGGATCGTTTCTGGTTGACGGACCTGCCCATGGGCGCTTTTCAAGGCACGCTCCTCATGGGTCATGCCCCTGCGGATGATCCCGCGTTCGGACCCGGACCCATCCGGGCGCAGCGATGGATCGAAGCGAACAGCAGTTGGGAAGCCCCATTGCCCGGCCAGGACAACCCCGCACTGCGCGAAGTTGGAGTGCCGGCTGTGATGTTCAGCGGATCCGCCTTCCCCGGGAATGAGCATATCTGGGCACTGGCCTATGAACTTTCCCCATTGCCGATCGAGCTGCTGGAGTTCGATGCCAGGCCAACGGTCCATGGCGAGGTTGCGTGTACCTGGATCACCGTCAGCGAACGCGACAACGACCATTTCACGGTAGAACGAAGTCGTGATGCTGTTGTCTTTGAGGAAATCGGACGTGTGCCAGGTGCCGGTACTTCCATGATCACGCTGCACTACGCCTTCGATGATGAGCGTCCCTATCCGGGCGTGAGTTACTACAGATTGCGACAAACGGATCTCGATGGCACGGAAAGCTGGTCGCGGACCGTTCCTGTTCGCTTCGATGTCGGGATGGATATCAGCGTCTATCCCAATCCTACCGCAGGCGAGATCACGATCCTGCGCAGCGATCCGACACAGGCCCTCCACCTGCAGCTCATCGATGCGTCCGGCCGCATGGTGCAACAATGGACCATGCCCGCGCAGGTGGAGCGCCAGCGTATCGACCTGCATGCGGCCAGCGGAGCCTATACCCTGCGCTGGGAGGAAGGAGCGGTGAAGTTGAACGTGAGTCGCTGACGCCGCACGATCTTTCATTTCCATGAGCAGCGTGTATTGGATTAAGTGCTGCCTGTAGTGCCTTCCGGCTCTGGCATTGCAGCCTTTCCGACAGGCAGCCATCGTTACTACCCGTAGGTGCTGATGGGTGCCGGCCCCCACTTACGCGCCACTTAAGCACCACCGCCCGCCACTTGCTCATTTAGGCTGGAAGGACCGCGCTACTTGTGGGATGTTTGGCAGCGAAACGGGCCGGTGCAGGGTCCCGCACACCGAGTACCAAGAACCAACAACTCGTTCCCATGAGAACACGCACCACACTTCGATCCCTGCCGGCCTTCTTCCTGCTCACCTGCGGCCTGCAAAGCCAGGCTGAAGAGGTCAACACGAACAAGGACCTTGTCAAACAGGCTGAATTCCGAATGGGCGATGCCATCATCCTGAACCCTGCCAGCAATGATCTTGACGCCAGCACCTCAGCACTGTTCGAACTGGCAGGTGCATACACCAATACCGTGAGCGTGACCGCCCCTTACCCCGATGTGAGTGCGATCCTGTTGGTGAGCATCGATCAGGCACCCAACGCAGGCGGCGACGGGGAGCTTAGCATCTGCGCCAGTGCAGCACCGGTGGACCTGTTCACGCATCTGGAGGGCGAACCCGACCCAGGTGGAACATGGAGCGGACCCAGCAACACTTCTGGGCTGTTCGACCCAGCGACCATGAGTCCGGGCACGTATACCTATACGGCGATCGTTTCCGGCGAACCGGTCAGTGCAAGCGTGGTGGTCACCGTGGTCGAAGCACCGGATGCAGGGGGTGATGCCGTTCTTATACAATGCAGCAATTTTCCCCCGGTGAACATGCAGATGTTCCTTTCCGGTTCCCCTGATCAAGGCGGCACGTGGAGCGGACCAAGCGCAACGAACGGCATCTTCCTGCCGGCCACCATGTTGGCAGGTGCATACACCTATACCGTGAGCGGTGGTGGTGTTTGTCCCGATGCCAGCGCCGTACTGACCATTGGCGTGATGGTAGCTCCCGATGCCGGTATCGGTAACACAATGACGGTTTGTTCTGACGCAGGACCATTCCTGCTGTTGGTTGAATTGAACGGTAGCCCGAATTCGATCGGAAGCTGGCTTGGACCCGATGGGAACTCCACAGGAATCTTCCTCCCGGGAACAAGCCCGCAAGGAACCTACACGTACACCGTTGCGGGAGTCGCTCCTTGTGGGAATGCCAGTGCCGATCTCGTTGTGAACGTGATCGATCTACAGTTGGACAGCATCGATGGACCTACCGGCGTTGAGCAGGTGGAACCGATCGTCTTCAGCGCATTGCCCTTCCTGGCCGATGCCGATTCCTTCAGCTGGAGCATACCAGAGGGATGGAACTGGGCTACACCCGATTCCACGAGCGCAACGGCCGTGCTGATCCCCTCGGGCCAGACAGGACCAGCCACCATTTGTGTGACCGCATATGGAGGAGGTTGTGTGGGCAACGAGTTGTGCTTTACGACAGCGATCACCGTGGGGGGGCAAGAACTCAGCGCTCATGATGCGCAAGTCGTGTTGTTCCCCAATCCGAGCGACGGTGTCTTCAATGTGACGTTCGCTTCGGCAGAACGTCCTGAGAGCCTGTTCATATCCGATGCGCTGGGCCGCTTGGTCCTGGCATTCAACGGACCCTTCAATGCGGGCTTCACCACACTCGATCTCCATGGTATGAATGCGGGTACATACAGACTGTACATCCGAACCGGAGAGCGGGTCGAAGTACTGCCATTGGTCCTCGTGTACTGAATGTACCAATGCACTAACCCATGGAAGCACCATACAGCAACGACGCGAACAGGTATCTGTGGTTACGGACCGCAGACCTGTGTGATATGCGCGCCATCCAAGATCAGGTCAATAGCGCTCGAATTGATCGCACCTGCTGCGCATCCACTGTTGATCAATACCCACCCAGGACCATGAACATGCCATGCCACTTCAGCGGTGGAGGTAAAGAATTACTTGCTTCTTTTTCGCAATCCCATATATTGCCATACAGAAGGAGCCGCGCGGCAGCAAGCGGAGGAATAGCAATTGTAACGCGCATGCTGATCGCCCGATTGACAGAGCAGACCTTCTCCCCAGGTGCGGATAGTAATGAAGCTGGACAGCAGATGTGCCGCTTGGACCAGCACCAAAGCATGTACGGTAATGAACGTGGGGCATCCGATGTGACGGGGCGTAACACTTTCATGCAGCACACGGTGCTACATGTTCCTTGTTTCGATCGAACCCTGAAAGGCCCTCATGGCGGCAGCCAGGTGAATACCGTGTCTGGGGCTATTGACTTAGATGTGGATCACGCGATCCATATCCTCGCCTTCGAGTCGCACTCCAACTACACCACCCTGCACCTGCGCGACAACAAACGCATGGTGATCTCCCGCAGCATGAAACAGTTCGAGGACCTGCTACAAGGCACGGCCTTTATGCGGGTACACAACTCCTGGCTGGTGAACCTCAAACACATCCGCAAATACCTCCGTGGCGAAGGCGGCGAAGTAGTGCTCTCCAACAGCCTGCATGTGCCGGTGGCACGGAGGAAGAAGCAGGAGTTGATGGATACGTTGGAGATGGTCTAAATAAAACTCAAAAACACGTTAACATGAAAACTCGGTTTTTCCAATTGATTAAGACAACCTTCCGCACTAATCCATTACAAAAAATGCCGGCAAATATATTTCTGTTGCACTGTTTATCCCTTTGCAGCACAGTGGGATTGAGCCAAGACGCACCAGAATACATTCGATTCAATCATGCCTCAATAAACATTGTTGATTCCAGCAGCGGTTATGCCAATCAAAATATTCATTTTGATGGAGTTTTTATCACACAGAAGGACAATATTGAGCCAGCTATTGTTGAATCCCGTAGATTCCAAATCTCACAGTACAGAAATGAGCATTATGGCATAGCATCATTCTATGTCGATTTCGAAGACTTAGAAGAACAGAATGTGGTATTTGAATACCGTTTATTCACTGCACGAAATATTCAACCATGGATAAACCTGAAGCAAGATGAACATGCCATCAGTGAACATTTAACGGATAATAATAATCGAATATTCTACACATCAGTGGAATTTTCAGATGATGTTCACGAAATACAATATCGAATCACAATTAAATCACCGTATGTTAAATTACAGTCAGTCGGAGTAGATTTATTCTATCCAAGTAGAACGGGAGAGTTGATTCCTGACGAATTGATGGATACAAATCTTATGGCTTGCCCATGTCCTCCATTATCTTATGTGTCAAGAAGTGCGTGGGGGTGTCCAACTGGTTCAACGGCTCCCAATTGGCCCCCACAAACCACCACCTTTTCACACGCCGTAATCCATCATGCCGCCGGTTATGGTACGCCACCATATGCATCACAAGTTTTGGCTATATGGAATCAACACGCAAATACTCAGGCTTGGGGTGACATCGGCTATCATTGGTTAATTGACCCCAATGGAGTTCTTTATCAAGGACGGGCATGGAGTGGCTCCAATGAACAGGTAATTGGGGCACATACATGTGCTTGCAATGGAGGAAAAATTGGTATTTGCCTTTTGGGAAATCTGGAAAATGTTCAGCCCACTCAGGCAGCGCTAAATACACTTACAGCACTACTCGGGCAGAAATTATGTCAGTTCAACATTTCCGCACTTGGGTCAGGAACAACAAGTGTAAAGGAATGCTGTCCAAATACGAATTGTTCATGTACTAACGGGAATCGTAATAACATTATTGGCCATAGAGATGGGTGTGCACAGTGTACGGCATGTCCTGGAGCTAATCTGTATCCTCAAATGGCGACAATTAGAAATAATGCGAACACTTATATAAATAATTGTTCTGGCGGTGGTTGCCCCCCACCCAATAATGATTCTTGTTCCAATAGTTGGACCTTGATTCCATCCAGCAGCTGTAGCTATTCGAGCTATACAACCAACTGCGCCACAGGACCGGATGTAAACTCACTAAGTTGTAATGGCACTTCCTATCCATTATCCAGAGCAGATGATGATGTCTGGTTCTCGGTCATCACATTTGATGGTAACCCAGTTACAATCAATGTGAATCCGACGTCAGGAAACCTTGATCCGGTAATCACATTGTACACTGGGGGATGCGGCAATCTGACACCTGTGGCTAATGGGTGCGCTAATAATGGCGGATCTGGAGTCCTTGAGACACTGACATTCAACCCAATAGCAGGGCAGCCATATTGGATACAGGTATATGGCTTTCACATTGGAAGCAACACAGGGAATTTTCAGATATGCGCGGTGAGTTGTACCGCGCCAAATCAACCCGGCGCTATAAGTGGCAATAACAATTTATGCGCAGGAACGAGCCAGACATTTAGCATCGGCTCAGTAAGCGGTGCTACCAACTACACGTGGAGCTACTCAGGTGGAGGCACCCCCTCTGGAACGGGCACTAGCGTAACGTTCAGCCCAACGTCGAGCGGCACACTTACAGTGACCGCAAACAATGCATGCGGAAGTAGTACGCCGCGTACACGGAGCATCACGGTGAACGTCATACCCAACCAGCCAGGTGCAATTAGTGGCACCACGACAATTTGCGCCGGAACAAGCCAGACATATAGCATCGGTTCGGTGAGCGGTGCAACCAGTTACGCATGGAGTTACTCTGGCGGAGGTACACCCTCTGGAACGGGCACTAGCGTCACGTTCAGTCCGACATCAAGTGGCATCCTGTCAGTGACAGCGAACAACCAGTGCGGTACCAGTACACAACGATCGCTGAGTATTACGGTGAACCCAGTTCCAAACCAGCCAGGAACAATTAGCGGAGTCACGACAATTTGCGCTGGAACAAGCCAGACTTATAGCATCGGTTCAGTGAGTGGTGCCAACAGTTACTCGTGGAGTTACTCAGGCGGAGGCACACCCTCTGGTACAGGCACCAGCGTCACGTTCAGCCCAACCTCGAGCGGTACCCTGACAGTGACGGCGAACAACGCCTGTGGGAGCAGTGCGCAGCGAACGTTGAGCATTACAGTGAACGCATTACCTACTGTTTCTACGGGCAACTACGGCCCATTGTGTAGCGACGATGCGCCCATTACTCTCTCGGGCAGCCCTGGTGGCGGCACGTGGAGTGGCAACGGAGTAAGTGGCAACCAGTTCAACCCAGAATTCGGGTCACAAACGGTGACCTACACGGTGACGCAGGGTGGTTGCACGAACAGCGCAAGTACACAGGTCCAAGTAAATGCGTCCCCCACGGTATCCACTGGCAGCTACGGCCCACTGTGCAGCAACGATGCGTCTATCACACTATCGGGCAGTCCGGCAGGTGGTGCTTGGAGCGGCACGGGAGTAAGCGGCAACCAGTTCAACCCGGCATTCGGAACACAGACCTTGACCTACACGGTAACGCAGGGGGGGTGCACGAACAGCGCAAGTACCATGGTCCAAGTAAATGCGTCCCCAACGGTTTCCACAGGTAGCTATGGTCCGCTGTGCAGCAACGATGGGCCGATAACCCTGTCGGGAAGTCCGGCAGGTGGTGCTTGGAGCGGCACGGGAGTAAGCGGCAACCAGTTCAACCCGAACGTTGGCACCCAAACACTTACCTACCTCGCCACGGCGAACGGTTGCACAGCCAGTGCACAGACCACAATCGTGGTGAACAATACACCGACGGTGAACACCGGTAGTTACGGTCCGCTATGCAGTAGTGATGCGTCCATCACCCTTACCGGCAGCCCAGCAGGTGGCACCTGGAGTGGCGTGGGAGTAAGTGGCAACCAGTTCAACCCAGCGGCAGCAGAACAGGGTACTTGGCAAGTGACCTACACGGTGACACAGGGTGGGTGTACGAACGAGGAAAGCACGAGCATACAGGTGAGCCAAGCAACGGCATGGTATGCCGATCAGGATGGTGATGGCTTGGGCGACCCTTCCGATGAAGTGATAGCATGTATACAGCCAACGGGTTACGTGGCCAACAACTTGGATCCTTGTCCCTTCCTGCCGTTCCTCTCGCCGGGGGATAGTTGTGACGATGGAGATCCCGATACCGGGAACGATATGGTCAACGTTGATTGTGTTTGCGCTGGCCAGTTGATCGACTGTGCGGGCGTACCAGGCGGTACAGCCTTCATCGATAATTGCGGAACCTGTGTGGGTGGCAACACCGGCGAGGTGGCCTGCGAGCAGGACTGCAACGGTGACTTCGGCGGAACGGCTTTCATAGACAACTGCGGCGACTGCGTGGGTGGTAACACCGGTGACGTAGCGTGCATCGCCGACTGCAACGGCGACTTTGGTGGAACAGCCTTCATCGATAACTGCGGTGACTGCGTCGGTGGCAACACCGGCGAGATTGCCTGTGTCGCTGACTGCAACGGCGACTTCGGCGGAACGGCTTTCATCGATAACTGCGGTGACTGCGTAGGTGGCAACACCGGTGAGGTAGCCTGCATCGCCGACTGCAACGGC
>JBGTIB010000125.1:0-14445 GCA_041745875.1 Flavobacteriales bacterium
CCGATGGAAGCCATGGGGATCCGTGGTGCTCCTTTTCGGCATGTTCCTGTTGCTGGAGGCATGCAAGCATGAACCCCAGATCGGCCCGTTGGACCCTTTGGGAAATGGCAATGGTAATGGAGGGGAAGATCCTTGTGATCCTGATGTGGTGTACTTCCAACAACAGGTGCTCCCCATCCTGATCAGCAACTGTGCTGTTCCCGGTTGTCATAACATTCCCACGGACGACAATAACGACATCCATATCATCAGCTATGGTTCGCTGATGGGCAGCGATATCGTACAGGACGGTGACTTCTGGGACGTGATCACCGACAACGATCCGGACGACCGGATGCCGCCACCTCCCCAGAACCCCTTGACACAAAGTCAGATCGCGTTGATCGGGCAATGGCTGCAGCAGGGAGCCCAGAACACCAGTTGTGAGAGCGGGGCCTGTGATACGTTGAACGTGACATACTCCGGTTCCATCGTACCGTTGATACAACAGCGTTGCCAGGGATGTCACAGCGGAGGTTCACCGCAGGCCGGCCTCAACTTCACCAATTATGCGACGCTCAATTCCATTGCCATGGACGGGAGGCTGGAGGCAGTGATCACACACGACCCCTTGTTCGCACCGATGCCGCCAACCGGTGGCATGTTGCCTCCCTGCGAGATCCGTAAGTTCCTGATCTGGGCCGATGCCGGCGCCCCCAACAATTGAGCAGCATGCAGGCTACCAAGATGATGCTTCTGTTCTGCTCGCTGGTATTGGCGGGTGGATGCTACTACGACAACGAGGAGGAACTGTATCCCTTTGCTTTCTGCGATACGACGAATGTGACCTGGTCCGCGGACATTCAGCCATTGGCACAGACAAAATGCGCCATATCCGGATGCCATGCTCCCGGCGGACAACCACCTGATCTTTCCACCTACGACGGATTCAAGGCCCAGGCCGATGGGGGACGGATCATGGCCCGTGTCATCGATAAAACACCCAGTGTCATGCCATCCACTGGTCCCTTGCCAGCTTGCGATCAACTGAAGATCAAGCAGTGGTTGGAGGATGGCGCACCACAGAACTGAACATCCATGAAAACTGCCACGATCATTACTGTTTTTGCTGTTGTTGCCGTGTTGGGCGGTATTTACGCTTGGACGGAGTACAGCCGAAGCCATGTGCGAACGGCCGACGTGAAGCCGGTCATCGTCGTGGACGCTCAAGAACTGCTCGCCGATTTTCAGGAGGATGAGGACAAAGCGACTACGCATTATGTGGGCGCCTCCGAGCAGGTGATCCAGGTGAACGGACGCATCCGCGAGATCATGGATGAGGTGGATGGAAAGGTGAACGTGGTGCTCGCCACCTCCGATGCCCTGGCCGGTGTGGTGTGCGAATTCGAAGCGGGCAGCATACCGGAGGAATGGCGCGTGGGTAACCCGGTGCAACTCAAGGGGATCTGCACAGGCATGTTGATGGATGTGGTGCTGGTACGCTGTGTGGCCGTGGAGTGATGGTATCAATCACGGTTTGGAAAGAATAGTCGACGAACTCAAAAAACACATCCCGAGAGGGAAGGAACACATGAACACGATCAGGATCATTTTTGCCGCAGCTGCCATTGTGCCGTTGCTGGCCGTCGCGCAGGAGCGCTATGCGACCCGTACGGGCCATATCAGTTTCTTCTCCGAAACACCGGTGGAGAACATTGAAGCACACAACAGGAAGGTCTCCAGTGTATTCGACGCCA
The DNA here is from genome assembly GCA_041745875.1 of Flavobacteriales bacterium. GTDB lineage: Bacteria > Bacteroidota > Bacteroidia > Flavobacteriales_F > PHOS-HE28 > PHOS-HE28. The sequence goes on from JBGTIB010000125.1 coordinate 1,737, forward strand.
CGAGCGGGGCGGTTGAATATGCGGTGCTCATCAAGGCGTTCGAGTTCGAGAAGGCGTTGATGCAGGAGCACTTCAATGAGAACTACATGGAGAGCAACACCTTTCCGAAGGCCTCCTTCAAGGGAACGATGACCGGGGTGAACAACGAGGACATCACCAAGCCCGGCGAGCACAAGGTGTTGGTGAAGGGTGACCTTACCATCCACGGGGTCACACGCGCCGTGGAGCATGCTGGTACGGTGAGCGTGGGAGGCGATGGGGTGTTGAAGGCGAACAGCGACTTCATTGTGAAGCCCGAGGATCATGACATCACGATACCCGGCGTGGTGCGCAAGAACATCGCGGAAACGATCAGCGTGAAGGTGAGCATGGAATACACCAAGATGTGATCCGATCCAAGCGATAAGGATGATCCCTTTGGATCGAGAACCCATTGTACCACCGACACCGAACCGCCACCATGATGCGTACCACGTTGAGCCTTTTGCTCGTGCTGTCCTCCGTTTCCATCATGGCTCAGGAGGATGACCTCCTGAGCCTGTTGGGCGAGGAGGAGACGGGCCCGGAATACGCCACGGCAGCGTTCAAGGCCACCCGGGTCATCAACGGGCACAGCCTGGAGAATACCGCGCACGGGGTGCTCGATTTCCGGATCGGGCACCGCTTCGGCTTCGTGAACGGTGGCCTCGGTGAGTTCTTCGGTCTGGATGGTGCCACCGTGCGACTGGGCCTGGACTATGGCGTAACCGACCGCTTGATGATCGGTGTTGGACGCAGCAGTTTCCAAAAGACCGTGGACGGGTTGGTGAAGTACAAGTTCCTGCGACAGTGTGAGTCCGGTTGCAACACACCCATCACCCTGGCCGTGGTGGCCGCCACCTCGGTCACCACGCTGGCCACTGAAGCACTACCCTGGTACGACCCCACGCGCGAGGACTACTTTTCACACCGTATGGGTTACTCCTTCCAAGTGATCCTGGGTCGCAAGTTCAGTGAAGCCCTCAGCCTTCAGCTGAATCCGGGTATCGTGCACCGCAACCTGGTTCCCACTCTGGACGATGTGAACGATGTCTATCACATCAGCGGAGCGGGCCGTGTGAAGTTGAGCAAGCGTGTGGCGTTGAACGCCGAGTATTTCTTCGTGCTGCCCGACCAGTTGCCTGACATCTACCGGAACAGCTTCTCAGTGGGTTTCGATATCGAGACCGGGGGGCACGTGTTCCAACTGCATTTCACCAACAGCACGGGCATGGCCGAGCGGGCCTTCATCACCGAGACCACGGGGAACTGGGCGGATGGCGACATCCACTTCGGATTCAACATTTCGCGCGTCTTCACGGTGCACAATCCCCGCAAGCCGAAGGATATTTGACCGTTCAGTTGGTTCTTGCGGAGGTCCTGGCATCGCGGACCAGGATGTACTCGGCCAGGTTCTCCGTTTCGAGAACACCCACCAACTGCGCGCCCGAGATGACGGGTACCAAGGGATACCGGCCCGTGAGCAGGTTCACGTAGGCGGAGTTCACATCCGACTCGGGACCCACTGGTGGGATCTTTTTCATCGGCAGTTGTGCCAGCGCACTGGCTTGGTTCTGCTCGCTCAGGGCCTGGATCAGATCGCGGCGGGTCAACACACCCAGGTATACGCCGTTCTCCAACACGACCAGGTCGTGGTCTCCACCAGCCAATAGCTCGTCCACCGCTTGTTGCACGGTTGCATCGTGGGGCATGGACCAGAATCGTGTGCGCATCACGGCCCGCACGGGTACGCCGCGCAATGCGGTCTGTTGTTGCACCATGCGTGACTCAGCCCCTGCTGCGAAGAAGATGAACACACCGATCAGGGCCAGGAAGAATTGACCGTGCATAAGACCGAAGAATACGAATGCGATCGCGAACAAACGACCCACGCCTGCAGCAATGCGTGTGGCCTTTTCCCGCGGCATGCGCATGCTGAGCAACGAGCGCAGGATGCGGCCGCCGTCCATGGGGAAGGCCGGGATCAGGTTGAACAGGAACAGCATGATGTTGGCGCTGAACAGGAACAGCAGCACCTTGGTCCACGTGGTGGCACCCAGGAACAGGTCGCCCACCGTAACGTCGAGCCCGAGCATCAGTATGATCAGGAATGCAATGCCGGCAATGACCAGGTTCACGGCAGGCCCTGCCACGGTGATCCAGAACTCCTGTCGCGGCTCCTCGGGCATTCGTTCCAGACTGGCCACGCCACCGATCGGCAGCAGGGTGATGTCGCGCGTGCCCACACCGAAGCGTTGTGCCGTGAGCGCATGACCGAATTCATGCAGTACCACACATACGAAGACGATGAGGACCAGTCCGATGCGCCCAAGGATGGCAGCCCAGGAAAGTTCCTCCATCAAACCGCTGATCGCGATCCAGGCGGGCAGGATGATGAAGGTCCAATGGACCAGGACCTTGATACCCTTGAAGGAGAAGAGCGGCAATCCGCCCCGGATGGTCGGTGTGGAGTCCGCAGCCATCAGTCCGTGGCATGCTGCAGCACCAACATGGGGATGTGGGTATGCATGGCCAGCTTTGTGGAGACGCTGCGATGGAAAAGTTGTTCGAAAAGCCCGCGCTGGCGGTGTACCACCACCACCAGGTCGGCATCGCTCTGGTCCGCCATGGCGTGCAGGGCGGTGTTCACGTTCTCGGCCGAAATGATGTGATGGGAGTGTGGGATCGCTCCCATGAGCGCATCGTACTGCGATCCGCCGATCCCGGAGGTCTCGGCTTCGTCGCCGGTGGCCACGCGCACGATCATCACCTCGGCATGCGACCAACGCGCAATATCCAGCAGAACCTTGACCGTGGCGCGATCCACGGGACCTCCGTCATCGGCCAGGATGATGCGCTTCGGTGCCTTGTAGGTGGCGTTCTCCGGTACGGCGATCACCGGCAGACCACCCCGTTTGATCACATCGGCCGTGTTGCTGCCCATGAGCACCTCCTTCAGGCCGCTGGCACCCTGGGTGCCCATCACCACCAGTTCAGGAGCCTCCTCGTCGTCGGCCATGCGTGCGATCACATTGGGCAGGTCACCGTGTTCCGAATGCATGACGATGTTCGCCTTGGGATCGGCCAGGTCCTCCTGCAACTTCGCGATGAATGCGGTGGTACCTTCCCGCGATTCCTTGGCCAGTAGGTCATCAATGCTCCACATGGTGCTGGCCGCACCACGCGGCATCATGTAGCTATTGAGCACCGTGAAACGATTGTCCTCGGTTCCGTAGAGTCGAATGGCATATAGCGCGGCGTTCAGTGAGTTGCCGCTGAAGTCGGTGGGAATGAGCACATGGGCCATGGGAATGCTGTAAGCTGTTGTTGGGATCAGTGATGTTGATCACCATCCGAGGCCGGAGCCTTGTGGGAGTCCACCAGGAAGTACCCCACGAAAACCAGTGCGACCAGGGCCACGAAGTTGATCAGCCCCTTGATGTTCTGGGCTCCATCGGGACCTTGGAGGTCGCTGGTATCGAGCAGTGCATAGCGCAGGGGAAAGAGGAAGGCGAGCAGCCAGAGACTGAGGCCGATGATCTTTTTCATGGGGTTCCGGTTGATGTATCAGGCGCCAAATTACGGTCTTCCCTGCTACGTCCAATGAACTGTGAAAAGCATGTGCTCAGGTGCGTGCGAGCTTCTCCAGACGGGCGATGTCGGAAATACGGATCTCGCGGCCCTGCATTTCGATCATCCGGTCCTCCTTGAGGTCGCTCAGGGTGCGGATGAGGGATTCAGTGGCAGTGCCTACGATCGTGGCCAGGTCCTCGCGACTGATGCGTACCCCCAATCCAGGGTCGCCATTCTCCCCGTAGCGCTGATGCAGTCGCAGCAGTGCCTGGGCCACCCGTTGCCGCACCGAGGCATAAGCCAGTTCCAGCAATCCGGCCTCCTTCTCCTTTACTTCCCGGGTCAACATCTTGATGAAACGGATGCTGACGTCGCGGTCCTTGTACAGCAAGGCCAGCATTTCCTCCCGCGGGATGACGGCGAGTTCACTCTCCTCCATGGCTTCGGCACTCTCGTTCGTCCTACCGCCTTCGAGTACGCTCATGTACCCCAGGAAATCGCCGGGGCCATGCAGACCGGTCACCAGTTCCTTCCCATCGTTGTTCATTTTGAAGGTGCGCACTTTTCCTTTGTTGATGAAGAAGATGGAGCGCAGTTCGTCCCCTTCGTGGAAGATGGCCTCCTTACGGCCCATGTTGCGCACCTTGCGGTCCTTGCTCACCTCCAGCAGGGCCCCCGTGCCGCGTGCACTATCGATCAGGTCGTTGAGCCCATCAATGCTCTGATCGAAGCCTTTGCGGAACAGTTCGCTGCGTTTCAGGCGCCCTTCAATGGCATTCAGAAGTTCACTCTCCTCGAAGGGTTTGGTGAGGTAGTCGTCGGCGCCCAGTTCCATGCCCTTGCGCATATCGCTGCGCTCGGCCTTGGCACTCAAAAAAATGAACGGGATCTCAGCCGTGGCAGGGTCGCGCCCCAACAGATGCAACACACCGTAACCATCAAGTTCGGGCATCATGATGTCGCACAGCACCAGGTCGGGATGGTTGGCCCTGGCTAGTTCCACACCGCGCCGTCCGTTCTCGGCCTTGACCACGGTGTAGTTGGCAAGTTCCAGGATCTCCGCGGTGTTCTCCCGCATGTCCGGATCATCCTCGATCAACAATATTGTTCTCTTGCTCATGGCGTTGTTCTATGTCAACGTGGAATATGGTTCCGCTCTCTGTCAGTCCCTGTCCGGTTCCGGTCTCCTCACCGGCGGTACGGCTCTCGAAATGCATGGTGCCGCCCATGATCGTCACGAAGCGTGCGGCGATGTTGAGGCCCAGCCCGGTCCCCTGGACGGTGAAGGTGTTGCTTGCGCGGAAGAAGCGGTCCATGATATGCTCTCTGTCCTCCTTCGGAATGCCCATGCCTTCATCCTTGACGGTGATATGGAGCCGTGCTTCAGCGATCTCGGTAAGCAGATCGATCCTTGTGTTCTCCGGGCTGTATTTGATCGCATTACCGAGCAGGTTGCCCAGCACCACCATCAGCATCTGCCTGTCCTGCACCACAAGTCGTTCCTCCCCGATATGATCGTAATGGATCTCCTGCCCCGGTTTGGTCAGGCTGCGAAGCTCTTCGAGCAGGTCGATGCAGAGGTGTACCACATCCACTTCGGTGGGATTGCAGGTCACAAGACCGTGATCCAGTTTGTCGAGAGAAAGAAAGTCATTGAGCATTCCGGTCATGTCGCGCACCTTTCCACGGATGCGATCCACATGCTTCGACACCTTATCCGAAACCTGGCCATCGGAGTAGCGGGAGATCAGGTCCACCGAGGTCATGATGGTGCTGAGGGGTGTGCGGAACTCGTGGCTGGCCATGCTCACGAAGCGTGATTTCAAGGCGTTGAGCTCCTTTTCAGCTTCCAGGGCCTTGCGCAATTCAGCTTCGACACTTCGCAACTCGGTGGTGCGCGCCTCCACCCGCTGCTCCAGCTCGGCATTGGTTCGTTGCAGCTCATTTTCCGCCTGTCGTCGCTTCGTCACATCGGTCACCAATCCCATCACATAGCGCTCTCCATCCACTTCGAAATGGTTGAGGCTGACCTCCACCGGGAACAGACTTCCATCACGGCGCTCGGCCAGCAGGTCCAGTCCGATACCCATGGGCCGTTTAACCGGTTTGGCATGATAGGCCTGTCGCTGTTCAACATGCCTGGCGCGGGCCATGGTCGGAATAAGTGATTCGATGGGTTGACCAAGGAGTTCGTCCTCCGTGTACCCGAAAAGATCCACAAGGCGGGGGTTGGTCAGACAGATGATGCCTTTCACATCGACTACGACCAGACCCTCGGCTGCAGATCGGAAGAGCATGGCGAAGATCCGGGAAACTTCGTCGGAGGTGAAGCGCGACATCATCGAGGGCCAAGATACTTCGGTGCTTTGCACGGGCATCATGACCTCAACTGCCTGCATTTCGGAGGTGGATGTCACCGGTACCTTCATCGTAGACTTTCCAGGTACGCAATGGACGCGCGTACAAGTTCAGTGTGACCGCCCGCTCGGGACCGGAATTGCTGTAGCGATGGATGCTGCGTCCATTGTGCAGGTAGGTGAACGACTCGCTATCCATCCGGGCGGCGTGCACCTTGCGCAACTGACCACCTGGCGTTGGTTCGTAGCGTTCTTCGGTTACCGAGCCGCGTATCGGCCTCACCCACGCCTCCTCGGTGGCAAAGTCGTGAATGCTGGTGCATTGCCCCGGTTCGTAGCAGATCAGCAACAACTCGAATTCGTCGGTCCGTGCAATACAATTCCGGGTGTACCGCTTGCTGTTCCAAGTGCAGTACGGCTCGAAGTCCGCCACTGGAATGACCACGTGCTCCAGAATGTGCAGATAGCCACCATGGCCGCCCTCAACATGAAGCGCGGCGACCAGTTCATCCACGGTGGATATCGTACGGGAGGCCATCAGTTGGTTGGAACTTCAGCAGGCGTATTTCGGTGCGATCCGCGAACGTAGATCCCGGCCAAGGCCTGCAAGCTGACGTCCGTCAGGGTGCGGGGCACCTGGCATGGAGTGCACGCGAGCGAGGAGCGGTATGTTGACATCATGTGGCTTGATCAAGTGGATGAGCGATCATCCCATGCGCAACGTGAGGACCGGTACATTGCTTCTGTTCACGAGGGTCTCTGCCACGCTGGCATTGATCACCCCGGGTAGTCCTGTTCTGCCATGGGTTGGCAGGGCGATGAGGTCCATGCCTTCGCGTTGCGCGAAGGCAATGGCCCCTTCGGCCACGGAGAAGTGATCGCAATCATGGACGGTCACTTCCTGCTCCAACCGTTTTGACAAGGCCCTGAGTTGTTCCAGGGAAGTATCGGTATCCTGAAAGAGGCCGGGCGTGTTCACATGCAGCAGATGGTACTTCACCCGTTGCCCGGAGAGCGGTGCCAGCAATGGGCCGATGGCTTTGTACGAGCCGGTCTCCATGGGGCCTGTTGGAACCACCACATGTGCGATGCGTGCAGGGACGGCATGGTGCAGGGTGAGCACCGGCTGGCTTGCCGTGCGCACCACGCGTTGGGTGTTGCTGCCGATGAAGGCCTCTTTCAAGGCGCCGGCCCCATGGGTCCCCATCACGATCAGGTCGCATTTGAGCTTGTCCGCGATGCGGATCACATCCCGCCATGCGGCGTTGGGGGCGATCTCCGTGGTGACCGTGATCTTCCGCTTGCCAAGATCCCTGGCGATGCGTTCCATTTCGTGCCTTGCCTTTCCGACAACGGCGCGTGCCTCCGGATAGAGCGCCTGTTGGGCTCGGGGGGCCTTGGTGGCGAGTACGGCACTGGTGAAGTGGCCATCCTGCCACGTGGCGGGCACGTCCACGGAATGAATGAGATGGATCGCTGCTCCGTGCAGTTTGGCAAGGCGTGCCGCCATTTCCAAGGCATGGCCTGCGGGTGCACTGAAGTCGGTGGGTACAAGGATCTTCTTCATGGGACATGAGAACGGGCTTGTCGATCGGTAGGTGGCCACATTCCCATGCGAAGGTTTTCCGCAGCGCCACATCCTAAACATGATCGATGTGGGTGCAGAAAGTTGATAATTGTCAGGAAGGCTGCACGGTGGTAGGCTGGTGTCGTCCGGTCCACATTCCCATCACAGTCCATTGACACATTCGTACGCTGCGCTGTTCGCCTCCGGCAGATCGGGACTGATGTATGGAATGCCGAGGTCCATGCCGCGCAGGATGAACAGCATACCCATGATGGCATAGGCGTATGGTGTCACCTTTCGCAAACTGTTCCGCAAAGTGGGACCGACATAAGAGCCGCTGACTTTCAGCACCACCAGTGCTGGCCATGTACCCAGGCCGAAGATTGTCATGAGGATGGCGCCGTTGACCCAGCCGTCCTGCGCAATGGCTGCCGCAGCGGCCAGATACACCAGGCCACAGGGCAACAGGCCATTCAACATGCCGGTGAAGAACAAACCTTCGGGCGAAGTGCGTTTGATCTGTTGTGCCATGATGCCTTGCAGGCGAATGACAAGTGCTCCTGCACCGCGATCGGGTCGGAAGGAGCGGAGCAACCGGGGAGCCAGCAAACCCACCAGGACAAGCACTCCCAACCCGATGGACACCACCTGCTGCACCCCTGCCAGATGCAGTCCCCGCCCGAACAGTCCGAAGCCCGCACCAAGGAGCGCATAGGTGACAACACGTCCACTGTTCATGGCGAGCGCACTGCCGAGGCGTGCACCCAGCGAATGCCTTGGCGATGGCGCTGCCAGTGCCAGGGGGCCGCACATGCCGATGCAATGCGCGCTTCCAAGCACGCCAAGTATCAACGCTGTGAGGAAAATGCCATCCACGGTCACGGGATGTGTATGGCGGTTTCACTGAGATAGTCCGTGCCGCCAGCCTGCCATTCCAGGTGCACGGAGTAGGCGCCCTTCATCAGGGGCTCGGTGTCCAGGGTGTACTGTCCCTGGGGATCCACGGTCACCGACACACGCAGATCACCATCGGCATCGTTCGGTCGCATCAGGAAGAGTTCCCCCGTGATGGGCCCATGCTGGACCGACCCTGGGAATGTGAGCACCAGTCTTCCAGGGTGCACAGCGAAATGCACCGGTTCGGCCAAACCTGCGGAGTTGTGGTGTTTTTCGATCTGTTCCTGGTAGCGGAGCTCTTTTGCGTAGTAGTCGTCGGCGACGAGTGCTTCCTGATTGTAATAAGCACGTACCATGAACTGTGTCATGATAAGGATGAAGATCACCATGACGATGATGACGGCGTGGCCTGCATGTAGCTTCATGATGTTCCTGGCATTGGTCCGGTGAATAGTGCGGTGATCTCCTCCAGCAGCTTGTCGCCACTGTACACGCCGATGCGTATCGTGTTCTTCACACCCTTCACATCGGCTTTTTCGAGGATGATGAAAAGTTGTCCTTCGGCATGGCTCGAGCTCGCCAACATGATCCCGCGACCTGCCAGCTTCACTTCGCCCGGAACGTCGAGCAGCTCCAAACGGATCGGCAGGTCACGCGTGGTCTTGTTCACCAGGCGATACTGGTAGAGGTTGCTGATGCGTCCATCATCCTGATGCTGGTAGAGCATGCCTGCGGTCCGCAGCACGGTGGCTTCCACATCGGAACGCGTGGCGATCAGCGCGACGATCACGATCACAAGCACCGACAACACGGCGGTGTAGGCTTTCATGCGACCTGTGATCCGGAAGGGCGTGTTCTCCGCGATCTCGTTCTCGCTGGCATAGCGGATGAGCCCGCGTGGCTTTTCGATGCGGTCCATGATATGGTCGCAGGCGTCGATGCAGGCGGTGCAATTCACGCATTCGAGCTGTGTACCGTTGCGGATGTCGATGTTCGTGGGACAGACCACCACGCAGGCCTTGCAGTCGATGCAATCACCCTTGCCCACGGCATCGCGATCCTCGCCCTTGCGAAAGGAGCTGCGCTTTTCGCCCCGGATCCGGTCATAGGCCACCACGATGGAATCGCGATCGAGCAGCACGCCCTGCAAGCGGCCATAGGGGCATATGGTGGTGCATACCTGCTCGCGCAGAAAAGCGAACACGCCATAGAAGGCACCTGTGAAGACGAGCATGGCGAGGAAACCTCCTGGATGCTCCGTCGGAGGTTGGGTCACGATGGCATAAAGCTCCTGCGTGCCGATGATGTAGGCCAGGAATGTGTTCCCGATCAGGAAGGAGATCCCGAGGAAGATGGCGTGCTTGCCGGTCTTCTTCATGATCTTGTCAGCGCTCCACGGTGCTTTGTTCAGGGCGATCTGGTGGGAACGTTCGCCCTCGATCCAATACTCGATGCGCCGGAACACCAGTTCTATGAAGATGGTCTGTGGGCACACCCAGCCGCAGAACAGTCGGCCGAAGACCACGGTGAACAAAGCGATGAAGATGAGCAGCGCAATGAAGGCCAGCACGAAGAGGTGGATGTCCTGTGGCCAGAAGGTCTGTCCGAAGAGCACGAAGCGGCGCTCCAACAGGTTGATCATCAGCAAAGGTTCGCCACCGATGCGGATGAATGGACCCGAGAAAAGGAAGGCCAGCAGGGCAAAACCAACGATATTCCGCCAGGTGTAGTAGCGACCGGAGGGTTTCTTCGGATAGACCCACACCCGCCTGCCCTGCTTGTCCACCGTGGCGATGGTGTCGCGGTAGCTTTCGGTGGGGTCGTCCTTCAAGGGGCTCATGTCACTACGCTGCGCGCGGATGTCCGTCGATCCCGGCCAATGTGGCCGGATACTATTGCACCAAGGCCACGGAGGCTGCTGCCACCGTCGTGCTATCGCCCGTCACGGGCTCTTCCGTTGCACTTTCCTGAGGAACGTACATTTCCCCCTGAGGTTCCCTCGCGTTCGGCGGTTCCGTGCCGTGCAGGCTCATGATGTAGCTGGCCACCGCCTGCATCTGCTGCGGGTTCAATTCGTTCTTCCAGCTCTGCATGCCTTTGGCGGCGACACCGTACTTGATGGTGCGGAACACGGCGTTGATGCTTCCGCCATTGATCCAGTACGCATCGGTGAGGTTGGGTCCGACCGCATTTCCTTCACCCAGTTCACCATGACAGGCCCGACAGAATTCGGTGAAGATGGCCTTGCCGGTACCGAGCGTACCGGCGTCCGTCAGTGCGACCACGGTGTTCTCATCCACGGCGGCGGCTTGTAACGCGAGATAGGCCTCGATATCCGCCGCAGCCTGTTCCACTTCCATGACATACAGTTCATCCTGATGCGGAATGACGTTCACCACATGCTTGCCTACCAGGAACATCACGGACCATGCGATGGTGCCGTAGAACAACCAAAGCCACCAGGGAGGAAGCACATTGTCCAACTCGCGGATGCCATCGTATTCATGGTGCATGAGGATGTCCTGCTCCTTGTCCGCCTCCACACGCTTGGTCAGCTTGCTCAACAGGGTATCCGCGAAGGACGGCGCTTCCGCAGTGGCTATTTCGATCTGCTCGGTCGGCTCGCCGGCCAAGGCACGCACCAGTCCCCGCAACACCAGGAGTTGCGCCACGATGATGAGCAGGAAGAACATGTTCGCGGCGAACAGGTACCAGAACAGGTTCTGAGCGGTCATCAGCACGATGCCTGGAGCCGCGGCATACGCCTCCGTGCCCATACCGGCGAACAGGGTGACCAGGATCACCGAGGCTTTACGCCCCGTGTTGCGCCCCAGCCAGGCCTTCCCGTTCCCTCCCAGGGCCTTCATGATCCCCGAAAGCGTGACGATGATGATCGCCTGTACGATGGCCATACCCAAGAGGATGTAGTTGGTGTCCATCGAAGGGTTCTGGGCGAAAGCGAGCAGGTCGCTGGTCCCTGCTGAAGCTGGTTGAATGCCGGCAACAGCGGCGAGCATCAGGATGACGAAGCGGTTGGTCCGGTCGTTCATTGTGAGGATCGGTTGGTCGGGAATACCGCGCTGGGATGCGCAGGCGGAACGTTGTCATTGAATGGCATGCGCTCCATGTAGGCCACCCGGTTCCTGCTGAAAGCGAGCACATACCACAGCATGCCGAGGAAGAACGTGAAGAAGAGGATGAAGGCCATGATGGGCCAGATCTCGATCCCGATGATCGAGGTCATGTGGTGCTTGATGAATTTGAGCATGGTCGTGGTGTCAGGGGTTCGCGCTACCGAATGTTGTTTCACCCGGCTCCCGGCTGATGTCCGTTCCGAGGCGTTGCAGATAGGCGATCAGGGCGATGATCTCCTTGTTCGGGTCGGCCTCGATCCCGTTCTCCTTCAACCCGGCGGCGATGGAATCCGCCTGTGTGCGGAGGTCGGTATTGGCCTGCCCGGCGTAGCCATCCGTATAGGGCACACCCAGCGCCTGCATCGCGCTGATCTTCGCCGGCGTACTTTCCATGTCGATGTCATTGTCGTACATGTGCGTGTAGGGCGGCATCAGGCTTCCATCGCTGGTGCTCGTGGGGTCGTACATGTGGTAGTAGTGCCAGCTATCCGGTCGCTTCCCACCTTCACGCGCCAGGTCGGGTCCCGTGCGCTTGCTGCCCCACTGGAAGGGATGATCGTACACGAATTCCCCGGCCTTGCTGTATTCCCCGTAGCGCACGGTCTCACTTCTGAAAGGGCGGATCATCTGTGAATGGCAGGTGTAGCAACCCTCCCGGATGTAGATGTCCCGGCCCTGCAATTCAAGGGGCGTGTATGGTCTCACGCTGGAAATGGTGGGGATGTTGCTTTCGATCAGGAAGGTCGGCACCATCTCGATGGCGCCCCCGATGGCCACGAGTACGAAGCTGGCTACGAGCATCTGGATGGGGCGTCGCTCGATCCATCGATGCCAGTAGGTTCCCTCGCCTGCCGCTTCGATCTTCTCCATCGCCGGAGCTTCAGCATCCTCGTTGGGGATGAGCCTGCCGGCACGTACGGTCATCCATACGTTATAGACCATCACCAAGGCACCGCCCAGATAGAGCGTGCCACCCAAGGCGCGCAACCAGTACGCGTACTTGATCTGCAGCACGGTGTCCAGGAAGTTGTTGTACACCAGATAGCCGTCCGGTGTGAACTGCTTCCACATCAGGCTCTGCGTGAAGCCCGCGAAGTACAGTGGGACCGCATAGAACACGATGCCCAGGGTGCCGATCCAGAAGTGCACATTGGCCAGCTTCA
>JBGTIB010000126.1:0-2974 GCA_041745875.1 Flavobacteriales bacterium
ATGTCCTTGAGTTGACCTCAAAGACACCACCCGAACCGCCGAGACCGCATTCAAATCGACCCCACGCTTTTTCATCCTACAACCCTTACTATTGCTCAAATTATGTCCTGTTCAACTAAAACGTACCGGACAGCAGTGATGATGAATGATCGTGCCATCAACACCATGCCCATGAAGAACGTGATCACGCTCCTCGCACTCCTCACACTTACCTATAGCGCATTTGCGCAAGCACCACCGGTGCAATGGCAGCGATCGCTGGGCGGCTCATTGGGAGAAGAGCTTTTTGACATCCAGCATACCCTTGACGGCGGATACGTCATGACCGGATATACCACCTCGAGCAACGGTGATGTAACCCTGGCTTTGGGCGAGGAGGATGTGTGGGTCGTGAAGCTGGACTCTACCGGCACCATGGAATGGGAACGATCATATGGCGGCTCCGAGCAGGATATTGGCCATTCGATAAAGCAAACTCCCGATGGTGGCTATATCGTTGCGGGCAAAACTTGGTCCTCTGATGGCGATGTGACTTCGAACCATGGCGATTTCGATCTGTGGGTGCTGCGGCTCGACAACAATGGAAACCTCCAGTGGGAGCGGAACCTGGGTGGCCCGTTCAAGGAATTAGGCGGCTATACAGCGGTATCGACAAGCGGTGACTTTTTTGTGGCCGGTAGCTCAAAGTCCTTATCTGGTGATCTCACAAGTAACAATGGCGATTTCGATATCTGGATCGTGAAGCTGGACATGAACGGGAGTCTGATCTGGGAGCACAGCTTCGGCGGCTCGGAGGAGGACTTTGTCATGGGGATCTGCAGCACTTCCGATGGTGGTGTGATCGCAAGCGGATATTCGTACTCGGAGAACGGTGATCTAACGACCAACCTGGGTTTTTCCGATGCCTGGTTGATCAAACTCGCGGCCAATGGCGACATCGATTGGAAAAGGACCTATGGCGGTACCCAATATGATTCGGCCAACGATATTCAGCAGACCACCGAGGGTGGATACATCGTGGCCGGCAGTTCCTATTCCAACGATGGGGACCTCACTTCCAACAACGGCGGCTGGGATATGTGGGTGTTCAAGCTGGACCCATCGGGCGATATACAGTGGCAGACCTCCTTTGGTGGAACTTCCCTGGACGTTGGGATGTCGGTATCGCAGACCACCGATGGTGGTTATATCGTAGCCGGGCATTCCGACTCAAACAATGGCGACTTCCCCATCAATCAAGGGGAGGAGGACACCTGGATCTTGCGACTGGACCCAGCGGGCGCGCTCCTTTGGCAACGGTCCTTCGGTGGTTCGACCTACGATTGGGCCGCAGCCGTGCAACAGACCACCGACGGTGGCTACATCCTGGGCGGAACCACCTTCTCGACCAATGGCGATGTGCTCTTCAATAATGGATTCACCGATCTCCTGGTCGTGAAATTCGCCGCTTCGGATCCGACCATGGACATTACTACTTCGACGGAACTCGCACAGCCCATCAGACTGTTGCCCAATCCCGTACAGGATCATCTGGTCCTGGAATTCGATCTCGAGGGACCCGCCCAATTACAGCTACGTCTATTCAACGCGGTCGGACAAGAATTCCCCATGGTCCTTGACGAACTCCGGCATACTGGCGCACAGCGGATCAATATCCCCGTGCAGCATTTGGGATCGGGTATCTACCACCTGCACTTGCGGATCGATGACCGGACCTTTGTTCGGAAGTGGGTGAAGATGTGATGGCTGCTTTGTTTGTTTGAATGCACGGGTTCTTGGACCTGTCGGTTGCAGGTTATGCAAGCCATGGCATATGGTCCAACAAGGAAGGAGGGGAGCAGGGTGATGACCTTTTTTCAGCGGGGCTTCAGGAAGGTTCCACAAGACCGGTGAACAAGAGTCGAGCCCATGGTCTTCGATCATTCAGTACCGATCCGAACATGTTGCTGAAGAGCGGGCGTCGCGATCGGGTTCCCAGGCGCATGCTCCCGCGTCGTTCCGTTCCGTAGATGCACGATGACCGTAGCTTCCCATCGCTGCGCGATCTCCAACGTGCGCCGCTCGGCCTCCTGCAATGTGGCTGCCCGTAAGCTTGGGCAATGGCTCCCCTCGCGCATTCCAAGCCAGGTTCCATCGTACTTGTGTTCAATATGATATCGGATGGGGTCCATGGGTTGTTGCTCGGTGTTGGAACTTTGTAAGTGAGATCTACAGCGTGCTTTTGAGCGGTACTCGACATTCACAATGGTGCCCGAATAAAGCCATGGCTTATGCTTCGACGGACTCCGGGACATTATTCGGCGTGGGATCCACCAGGTCACTCCCGCGCAGCAGTGCATAGTGGAGCGTATCCTTCGCGCCGGTCACGGCCTTCATGATGTGCTTACGGGTGTCCTTCCCTTTCGCGGGTGCGGTCAGCATGCCGACGGCAACGCCGACAACCAGGGCGACCAGGGCTGTGTACAGGTCAGTAGTTCTCATAATGCTCGTGGTGTTTCGCGTAGCGGTAGCATGAACCGAACCACGGCGGAAATGGACAAAGTGCGCATGCATCCTTCAATGGTCGTGCGTGGTCCCGATCACTTACATACAGGGCGATGCTTGACGATGTTCGGCCCGGCCATACTGTGCCCAATAGCAGCCGTAGCTCCAGTGGAAGGCCCACCCCAACAAGCGCAGCGGACGGGGAAGGACCACGCTGCCAGTGCGTAGGCGTGCGACGATCCGGCCTGTTCATACAGGTGTTCAAGCCCTGCACTGCCTGTTATCGATCGGAAGGAATGTTACCGACGGACCGGACGGTCTTTGCCGGCATTGGGAAACATCATCATGAATCACTGCTGTCCGGTACGTTTTAGTTGAACAGGACATAATTTGAGCAATAGTAAGGGTTGTAGGATGAAAAAGCGTGGGGTCGATTTGAATGCGGTCTCGGCGGTTCGGGTGGTGTCTTTGAGGTCAACTCAAGGACATA
>JBGTIB010000127.1:0-3632 GCA_041745875.1 Flavobacteriales bacterium
CAAGGACATCAGCACCGAGTACACCGCGCTGATGAGCAAGGTGATGAGCAACGGCAACGGCCGCATCAAGTTCCCCATCAACGAGCCGGCCGAGGGCAAGAAGAAGAGCCAGATCGAGGAGTACATCGAGTTCTACAACGGCGCCGGCGTGCAGCACATCGCGGTGGCCACCAACAACATCATCGAGACGGTGGGCGCGCTGAAGGACCGCGGCGTGGAGTTCCTCTACGTGCCGCCCAGCTACTACGACACGGTGCTGGACCGCGTGGGCGACATCGACGAGGACCTGGCGGTGCTGAAGCAGCACGGTGTGCTGGTGGACCGCGACGACGAGGGCTACCTGCTGCAGCTCTTCACCAAGCCAGTGCTGGACCGCCCCACGATGTTCTTCGAGATCATCCAGCGCAAGGGCGCGAAGAGCTTCGGCAAGGGGAATTTCAAGGCGCTGTTCGAGGCGATCGAGCGGGAGCAGGAGAACAGGGGGACGCTCTGATCGGCTGCCCGTCAATGCTTCACCAAGCGCACTGCGGATACTAATCGATCGTGTGTGACTAGGAGCGTCATCACTCCCGAAGCAACGTCCGCGAGGTTGAACCGGCGCTCGTCCAGTGCGAATCGGCGGACCAGGACACCTTGAGCATCCAGCAGTTCGATGGATGATACGTTCCAATTAGCCGGTATCACGATAGAAACCTCATTGTCCGCTGGATTGGGGAAGGCGACCAGCGATGTGGCATTCTCCAGTTCCGGCATTCCCACCGGAGATCCGCCATTCCCTGTCTTCAATATCACCCCATGTTCACCACAGACAAATCCGGTCAGGCGGTCGATGAAGTGGATGCCGAGCAATTTCGACGTGCCAGTGTATTGTAGGGTCCAACTGGCACCGAGATCCCCGCTGTGCCTAATGCTACCACTCATTTCGAGCCCGTGGATATCGCTGGCGGAATGAAAAACGGACTCAGACGAGGCTCCGTCGTATTCGGGGGTCCACGTCACACCTTCATCCAGCGACACCAGCGTGTATCCCATGTCGGTGTTGCGAACAAGGATCGTATCAGCGTTGCGATAGACAGCTGGTGGGTGACCTGCAAATACCGCAGTTGGCAGATCGACCGGCCGCTGGATCCACCCTCCATCAAGATGATCGCTGAAGAATACGAAGATCTGTTCACCAGGCAACTCGACCAGCACCGTGTACGAATCGCCTACGACATGATAAGCCATAGGAGCACCCAGGTACCACACATTATGAACGCCGTTGCGGATCTCATGCAGACCGCCAAAGGACCAGTCCATATAGCGCACGATGCCTTGATCCTCCGTCATACCGAACATGGCGTAAGGAAGGGTGTCCTCCGCCCAGGTGTTGCCACCATCGAAAGAGGTGAGGCTCACGGTTGCTGAGATCCTCCGCGCGGAACAGATGATGGTATCGTTGAAAGCCACCACCTCATTTATCGCGATGTCCGGGAGTTGAAGTACGGGATACCAAGTCGTGCCAGCATTGTCCGTGCGCAACACGAGCCCGCTATCCACCGGCCAACCCCACATGTCCCCTCCTCCGACACAATAGCCGGTCAGATCATCGTCGAACCAGATCCCATGCAGTGTGCTTGTGGTACCTGATTGCAGTTCGGTCCATTGGGCCAAGCAGTCGCTTGACTGGATCAAGACGACGAGCAGGGCGCTGAGACCAAACCATCTCAAGAGGATTGTCATAGCTCAAATGTTTGGAATAGGCGTGAATATACGGAAGCGACAATGCCCC
This sequence comes from Flavobacteriales bacterium, assembly GCA_041745875.1. Classification (GTDB taxonomy): domain Bacteria; phylum Bacteroidota; class Bacteroidia; order Flavobacteriales_F; family PHOS-HE28; genus PHOS-HE28. The sequence goes on from JBGTIB010000127.1 coordinate 1,772, forward strand.
GGCTGTACGACCGCTGGCGGATCAGGCGATGGCCTCGCGCCCGTGTAAAGTGGCGCTACTCATACCCTGGGTGGTGCCATTCTCTCGTTGACAGAACCGGACGAGAGAACCATAGAAGTGTCTTTGCGCTGTCGATGCATGCCTTGTATATCTGAAGTCCGACTTCGAAAATATAAGGCAAGGACATATTCGAATTGGCGCCGCTCCTATCGGTCCTTCACACTCACCGCACCGGCTCCGGCGCGTCCGCGTACTTCTTGTGCTTGCCCGCCAGCTTGCCGAAGAAGACCGTGATGGGGAAGATCACCTTGCGCACGAAGCCCGGCACTTCCAGCATGTCGAACTCGCTCTTGTAGCGCATGCTGAGGTAGGCCCCTTCAAAATCGTCCGGGCGGCCTTTGCCGCTCGCCTCGGTGCTACGGTAGATCTCGGTGAGGAAATACTCCACGTTGTGCCCTGGCCTGATCCAACCCTTGCACACCAGCGGTTCGTCACCGACCGCCCAGAACTTGTGCGCTACGCCGACCGCGAACTCCAGCGTTTCGCCCGGGCCGTGCTCGGTGGGCGCCTTGCCAAGTTCCTGCACGCCGATCCTGCCGCTCACCACCGTGAGGCTCTCAGCCTGCTTGAAATGCACTTGCATGGGCGGTCCGCTGCCGGGCTTCACCAGGTTCTCCACTTCAAGCCAATCGCCAGCGGGATCTTTCACCAACCGGACGAAGGTGATCTGCTCGCCATGGCCGTTCTCGATGGTGTGCGGGTAGGTGTATCGCATCGTCTTACATTTGGACAATGTCCAAATATATGGCGAACAGGAAGATCACGCATAAGGGGGAGGACAAGCGGGCGCGCATCCTGGCCAAGGCCCTGAAACTCTTCAACCGCGATGGCATCGACGAGGTGGGCGTGCGCGACATCGCCAAGGCTTTGGACATGCGGCCCGGGCATCTCACCTACTACTTCCCCGACAAGGAAAGCCTGGTGATCGCCCTAGGACGCGAACTGGCCGACCTGCAGGATATCGTTGTCCCCGGAGAGGACGTGACCAGCATCGAGGAGTTCCTGGGCCGATTTGCTCAGGCCATGCGCCAGCATGTGCGCTACCGCGCACTGGTGCTTCATCTCGCACCGCTGCTATCGCGCATGCCTGGCCTGAGCGCCCACTACAAAGTGCGCCAGCAGCGGCGGCAGGATATGCTGCGCGAGGCCTTCCGGGCCTTGGTGCGGGCTGCTCAACTACGCCCGATGACCACCGACGACGAGGACCACCTCATCGCCATCTGCAGCCTGATCGCGCGCGGCTGGGTGCCCGAGACGCTGGCATCGGGCCACAAATTGGAGGAACGGATCCCGCACTACATCGCCATGTTGCGGCGAACGATCCATGGGTTCCGGTCATGAGCACGTATAGAAAGAACGCAGGGCGCTCCGATGGGCGACCTGCGTCATCGTGACCTTCAGTGGTGCTCACGCCGCCAAGGCCTGCCGCTCCCACCGCACCCGCCACCCCAACAATCCCAGCGCCACCAGGCTCAGCGTGCTTTCGATCACCAGCCACTGGCTGCCGAAATCGCCCAGCGGGCCTTCCATGGAGATGGTAATGAGGCGGGACATGGCGTACATGCCCCAGAACAGCGCGATGAAGCCCAGCGCGGCCTTGCGGTCGGTGAAGACCAGGTAGAGCAGCACGCCCAGGATGGCGATGCCCACGCCGCCGTAAACCCCGCGGATGGAGCTGTAGGCATCGGTGTTGTCGAGCTTCACATGCACGAGGTCCATCACGGCCTGCGGGTCGCTGAAGGCCATGAAGCTCACTGAAAGGATGCCCATGACGGAGATGCCGATGAGCAGCCAGGTGAAG
>JBGTIB010000128.1:0-18559 GCA_041745875.1 Flavobacteriales bacterium
GTGCCATAGGCTTCTCTGCCACCGATCCGGACCGCCTGTACGTGGGCTCGTGGCAGAGCGGTATCTGGCGCAGCGACGACCAGGGCAGCAGCTGGGTGCCCGTGCTGGACAGCCTGGCCAGCTGGAAAACGCGCTCCCTGACCGTGGACCCCGGAGACGATGCGCGCGTGGTGGCCGTGTGCCACGATCGGGTGCTGCGCAGCACCGATGCCGGAGCCAGCTGGACGGAACTGAGCCCAGGGGTGGCATTGGGCAACAGCGATGCCACCAAGGTCCAGTACGATCCGCTGCTGCCCGGCCGCTTGTTGCTATCGGGCCCCTTCGGCCTGCTCGAAAGCCCGGACCATGGCGATAGCTGGACGCAGCTCCACACCGGCCTGCTCTGGGACCTGGAGATGAAGCCCGGTTCCGCAAGCGTACTGTACGCATATACCAGCGACGACGGGCCCGGCAGCGGCTTTCCGCACGTGCTGCGCAGCACCAACGGTGGCCTCAGCTTCGATACCGTGGCCACCTTCGCGGGCAACAACGGCAACAAGATCGCGGGCATCGCGGTGACCGCCGCCGACCCGGAGCGGCTCTACGTATTCCTGCCTGGCCCGGGGGCCGATGGCACCCCACCCGGCCAGCTGGCCCGTTCGCTGGACGGTGGCGACAGCTTCGAACTGCTGCCCACCAGCACGCTGTTGCGCGGTTTCTTCTACCCCAACCAGATCGCCGTTTCGCCCACCGATCCGGACCGCATCCTGGCGGGCGACATCTCCCTGCGCTACTCCACCGATGGCGGGCTCACCTGGGCCGCATGCCACGCAGGAGATGCGGACGCATCCAACTACATGCACGTGGACCACCGCGCGGTTGACATCCGCCACGGCATCGCCTGGTCCTGCAACGATGGAGGCCTTTACAGCAGTACCGACGACTGGGCCAGCTGGACCGACCGCACCGCCAACATGAAGATAGGCCACGTGGCCGACCACGACCGTTCGCTGAGCGATACCACCGTATGGGCCATGGGCCAGAACCACAACGCATGCAGCGGACTTACCGGTGGGGTGTGGCGCGCATACTCGCCCGGCGACGGCTTCAATGTGGCCGTGAGCCCCGCAGACCCCCTGCACATGCTGGGCACCAACCAAAGCGGCAACGTGCGGGTCACTTTCAACGGGGGTGAAAGCTTTGTCAGCGGGCAGGGCATCACCGAGCCGCAGACCAGCTACGAACCCAACCGCCCCCTGGTCTTCAACCGGCAGCGGCCGCAGACCGTGTACACGCTGCGCACCAACGTGTTCCACAGTGCCAACGGTGGGCTCAACTGGGCGCCCCTGTCGGCCTTCCCTTCCCCCACCGGCGGCGGAGGCATCCTGCTGGTGCATCCGCTGGACTCCAACATGATCCTTACCACCCGCTGGCGCAGCAGCGACCATGGCGCCACCTGGCAACCCTTCGCGAACCCGCTGGGCAACGTGCTCACCTTCGGGGCCATGGCCCAGGATGCCAACGACCCGGCACGCGTGTGGGCCGCCAGCTTCTCGGGACCCATCCGCGTGTTCCAAAGCAGCGACACCGCCACCACCTGGACGGAGATCCCCAGTTTCGACCTGCCCGCCAGCCGCGTGCGCAGCCTGCTGCATGTGGACAACGGGTACAACGCGCTCTACCTGACCAGCGATGCCGGTGTGTTCTACCGCGATGACCAGCTCAGCAACTGGCAACCCTTCGGAAATGGGCTGCCCTACTGCCCGCTCTACGATATCCAGCACCATCCGCTGGATGGCAAGCTCTCCCTCTCCACCTACGGGCGCGGCATCTGGCTTTCCGATGGCTTCACCCACGACCAGGCGCCCGTGGCCGACCTGATCGCGGTGCCCTCCACCGTGTGCCCGGGACAAACCGTGCAATTCTTCGACAACAGCCTGAACAATGGGCCCGGCTACAATGCGCAATACCTCTGGAGCTTCCCCGGTGGCATGCCCGCCACCGCAACCGATGCCGACCCGGTGGTGAGCTACGCGGTGGAAGGCGCGTACACCGTTTCGCTGCTGGTGGTGAACGACAACGGCACGGACAGCATCACCTACACCGGCCTGGTGAACGTAAGCGAACCCGTGGTGCCGCTGCCCTACGCCGAAGGATTCGAGGACCCCGCCTACCCACCCACCGGCTGGACACAGATCAGTACCACCATGCTGGGCCTCTGGCAGCGCACGGCCCACCCCACCATTCCCAGCGGCGGTTATGGCGCTTCGTTGGCCAGCACATCGTTGTTCAGCCATCCGCATGGCCTTGCACCCGCTGCGCTGCTCACGCCCTCCATGGAGTTCGATGCCCCGGCCGGCTGGGCATTGATCTACGACCGCGCCTACCGGCCCCACACCGACCCCCTGCGCTGGGATACGCTCCATGTGTTCCACACCCTGGATTGTGGAGACAGCCGCAGCACCCTGCTGCTGCGCGGCGGCGAAGCGCTCGGCACCGCCCCACCGACGAGCTCGGCATGGACCCCCGATAGCACCACCTGGGCCACCGACACGTTGTTGCTCGCCGGCCTGCCCGCCTTCGCGCCCCTGCGCTTCGGCTTCGAGGTGATCACCCAGGGCAGCACATCCCTCTTCGTGGACAATGTGCGCGTGGTGTTCCTGGGCAGCACCGGCCTCGCCACCGCACTGCCCGGCGAAGGCTTCAGCGTGGTGCCCAACCCGGCTGCCGAAAGCGCCACGGTCCTCTTCGGCGATCCGGTCCATGGCATCCTGTTGTTGGAGGACCATGCCGGACGGCTCGTGCGGCAGCTCCCCGTAGCGGCGGATCGCTGCACGGTGGAGCTGGGCGGCCTGCCCAACGGGCTCTACATGCTTCGGTTGGCGGGCAGCACACGCACCGCCCGGCTCATGGTGGCGCACTGAGGCGATCGGGGGCCGGGGAAGGTCCAGGACCGGGGAGCTCCTGAATGGGACCCATCGCGCACACTACGGTTCCAGCACCACGCGTACCACCTCCAGGGTACGCCCGTCGCGCAGCAATTCCACGCTATGCACACCGGCCGCCAGACCACGGATGTCCCACAAGGTCTGCCCTTGTTCGCCGCCCGCCGTGAAGGTCTGCAACACCCTTCCTGCCATATCCCGCACCACCAACTGCAAGGCAGTGGTGTTACCCGGCACATGGTGGCCCAGTGCCACCCAGGTATCCGCAGGGTTGGGGTGGGCGGTCAGGTACTTGCTGGGCCGCTCTTCCACGGCCTGCACGCCGGTGATGATATCACCCAGGTGCAGCCGGCTCACGAAGCGTTGCTCCAGGTCGTTGGTGGTACCATCGTCATAGCCCACATAGGCGCCGCAGAGATATAGTTGGTTGTTGGCGGTGTCCAGGAGTAAACGTTCGATGGAGGCATCCGTGTAGATCTCCCATGAGAATGTCCCTACGCCGCATTCGTTGAAAGCGTCGAGCACTTGGCCGGTGGTGTCGATCATGCAGATGCTCTTTCTGGGCAGTCCGTTCACCGTGCGGAACTGCCCGGCCAGGAGCATTCGGCCACCTGGCCAGGGGAGGATGTCCGTTACCCCGATACCGAAGGATAGATCCACATTCCCGTTGGTGAACACAGGCACATTGAACGTGGGATCCAGTGTACCATCGGGAAGGAAGCGGGCCAGATGCAGGGTGTCACCCGGCGATTGGCTGGTACGGTAGCGCCCCGCCACATAGATGCGGCCATCCGGCAACGGCAGGTATGTGAAAGCCGAGCCCCAAAAGACCCCGGTCTGGAAGGTGGTGTCTGGCGCCCCATCGGCATGCACCCTGAAGATGCGGTCCACGGGCAGCCCCTCGAAGGTGCTGCCCGTTCCGTTGCAGATGAACCTGCCATCGGGCAGTTCGGCAAAGCGGTATACCGCGCCGTTACCATTGCGGTGGGTGCGGGTGGTGTCCAGGTAACCCGCGTTGCTGAACCAGATCAGGTCATAGTTGCCCACGAAACCACGGGCCGTGTCGCTCAAAGTATGAGAAGCGCCACTGAGCAATACGCGGCCATCGGGGAAGACGTGAAAATCGCTGCCACCACCACCACCACCTTGGAAGTAGGGGCTGTTTTGCGGAGCGATGAACGATGGGTCGATCAGCCCATCGGACATTCTACGGCGCACAGTGGTGGTACCCACATAGAACTTGCCATCCACCCAAGGTACGATCTTCCCCCCCCCCCCATATTGCGAAGCAAAGGGGAGATCCGGCTGGCCATCCGGGTAAAGGCGTGCGGTACTGCGTTCGTAAAACTCGCCCGGGAAACGTATCCTGCCTGAGAGGAAGATCTTGCCATCTTCCAACAGGTGGATGGCATTGACGTTATGATCCACCATGTTCGTATGGAAGGACGTGTCCAGGGAGAAGGGCGCTTGCGACCGTGCCGCGCTGGCCGCCACCAGGGCAACCAACACAAGCAAGGTCCTTTGTATCCGGATCTTCATGGCCGCACTACAACACGTAGCGCCTCCAAGGTACGTCCATCCCCTACCAATTCCACCGTGTACACGCCTGGCACTGCATTGCGGATATCCCACAAGGTTTGCCCCTGCTCACCACCCACTGTAAATATGCGAAGTATGCGCCCGGCCATATCCTGCACCACCAGTTGCAATGTGCCCGTGTTACCCGGCACATGGTGGCTCAGTGCCACCCAGGTATCGGCCGGGTTGGGGTGGGCGGTGAGCTGGCCCCCGGAAGTAACTGGTTCTTTGCGGCCCCGTGGTTTCTGCGCCTTGGGTTCCGCATCACCGCCGGTGTAGGGTGCCCTGCACAGCTTGTAATGGGCGCAGAGCAGGTTGCTGGCCCATACGGCTGGTCGGTCGTAGTGCTCGCCCACGAGATCACCAAGTTCAGATAGTTCAGCACTGTCCAATTGGTGGGCGCGGCGGTCCTGTGCATAGGCCCCGGCCAGGATACTGATATAGTCCAGCATCCGGGTTCTTTCACTCTCTTCCTTTTCGCGCATTTCGCGCTCCTCGGGCATGGCTTGCACGAGTGAGTCGGCCTCTGCATAGCGCCCTTCGGTCATCAAAACAGCCGCTTCGGCATAACGTGCGGCGTTGGTGCGCAAACGGCCCCAGGCCCACAGCACGCTGTCCACATCATCGGCATCCTCGTAGTACTGCACCACGGTGTTCACCGTCCGGGTCATGTCCGCATGCTGGCCCGCCATCAAGGACGCGCCCACGACGCAAGTGCCGGTGCTGCCGCCGCTTCTCTTCATTGCACCACCAGTCTGGTCGATCCCACGCGCGCACCATCGCTTTGCAGGTCCAGCAGGTAGACCCCCTGGGCAAAGCCGTCCAAATCGAGGATCAGTTGATCCTGTTGGCCACTGGCGTTGCGCTGCAACACCTGCCGACCCATGGCATCCTTCAGAAGCAGTTGCGTGCTTCTCGCACCTGGGGGCAGCTCGTATTCCACCGACGCCCAGCTCTCGGCGGGGTTGGGCCACACCCGCAATACCATAGGTGTCTCAACTTGCGGTAGCGCACTTCCGGTACTGATATCCCCCAGGTGCAGGCGGCTCACGAAGCGTTGATCCAGGTCGTTGGTAGTGCCATCGTCATAGCCTATGTAATAGCCGCATATATACATGTAGGAGCTATCGGGACTGACGATCGTGGCTTGCACAGAAGCGGCCGTAAGCCCTTGGTAGGTGAATGGCCCCACGCCGCAATCGTCGAAGGTGTCCAGCAACTGGCCGGTGGTATCGATCATGCAGATCCCCCGGCGCGGCTCTCCGTTCACATACTTGAAATGGCCGTTCACGATCAGCCTGCCATGTGTCCAAGGGCGGATACCGTACACATACGCCCCGTGTGGCGTGGTCAACCCTTCGCCTGCGATGAACTGCGGGATGCTGAATGTCGGGTCCAGCGCCCCATCGGGCATGAAACGCGCCAGGCGCAAGGTGTCGCCGGGGGCCTGGGTGGTCTCGTAATTGCCTCCCACATAAACGCGTCCATCGGGCAAAGGCAGGTATGCATAGGCAGCTCCGATGTACACTGCCGTATTGAAGGTGGTGTCCGGCACCCCGTCGGCATGCACCCTGAAGATGCGGTCCACAGGTAGCCCCTCGAAGGTGCTTCCTGTGCCGTTGCAGATGAACTTCCCATCGGCCAGTTCCGCGAAGCGGTACACCGCACCATTGCCATTGCGGTGGATGCGTGTGGTGTCCAGATAACCCTCGCTGCTGAACCAGATCAGGTCATAGTTGCCCACGAAGCCACGGGCCGTGTCGGTCAGTATATGGGAAGCGCCACTGAGCAAGACGCGGCCGTCGGGAAAAACGTGAAAATCGCTGCCACCACCGCCGCCAGCTTGGAAATAGGGGCCGGTATGTGGAGCAATGAACGATGGATCCATCAAGCCGTCGGGCATTCTGCGGCGCACAGTGGGGGAACCCACATAGAATTTACCATCCACCCAAGGCACGATCTTACCCCCTCCCTCTTGAAAAGGGGACGAAAGATCCGCTTGGCCATTCGGAAAGAGACGTGCTGTATACCTGTCATACAGGTCCCCTGGAAATCTGACCCTACCCGAAAGGAAGAGTTTACCATCCTCCAGCAGGTGGACGGCATTTACGTTCTGATCCGCGATCTGCGTACGGAACATTGTATCCAGCGAGAATGGCACCTGTGCCAAAGTGCCAGTGGCCGACCCGAGCAGGGCGGCCACCAGACACAGGAATGTTATTTCCGGTCTGTTCCTCATGGTTTCAGTACCACGCGCACCACATCCAAGGTACGTCCATCGCGCAGCAATTCAACGCTATGCACACCGGCGGCCATGCCGCGGATGTCCCATAGCGTCTGTCCTTGCGCGCCACCTGCCGTGAAGGTCTGCACCACCCTTCCTGCCATGTCCCGAACCACCAGTTGCAAGGGAGCGGTGTTGCCCGGAACATGGTGGCCCAGTGCCACCCAGGTGTCGGCCGGGTTCGGGTGGGCCGTGAGCATGCTCGCAGAGGAGACCGGCTTTTTGCGGCCCCTTGGTTTCTGCGCCTTGGGTTCCACATCGCCGCCGGTGTAAGGTGCTCGGCAAATGCCATAAATCGTACAAAGCAGATTGCTGGCCCACACAGCGGGACGGTCATAGTGTTCCCCTATCAAGATTGCGAGTTGCGCCACCTCCGCACTATCCAGTTGGTGGGTGCTACGGTCCTGTGCATCGGCACCGGCCAGGATGCCCATGTAGGCCAACATGCGGGTACGCTCGGTCTCTTCCTTCTCGCGCAGGTCGCGCTCCTCGGGCATGGCTTGCACGAGCGAGTCGGCCTCGGCATAGCGCCCTTCGGCCATCAAAGCGGCCGCTTCGGCATATCGTGCGGCGTTGGTGCGCAAACGGCCCCAGGCCCACAGCACGCTGTCCACATCATCGGCGTCCTCGTAGAATTGCACCAAGGTGTTCACCGCCTGGGTCATGTCCGTGTGCTGGCCAGCCATCAAAGCCTCGGTGGCACCCCGATAGGTGTCCACGTACCAACTCGCCACGATGTTCTCGATGATGTAGCCGGGAAGCGGATACATGGCTTCGTCGGCGGCCCACTCGATGAAACCCTCCTGACGGGTGGCCTCGGGGTTGGCAATGCACACCTCGGCCTTGATCGCATCGGGCACCCCGGCGGTCTCCACCAAGCTCATCAAGGATGCTGTGCTCAGGTAAGGGCTCAGGCCCAGCAGGCGGTCGCGCAGTTCCAGCATGTTCTGCGGCCAGGTGCTGGTGATCTCCAGTACCAGTTCGTCGGTGCTGCCGTCATCGATCAACTGGTCGTAGAGGTAGCGGGTGCTGGCATAGACCTGCCTGCTTTCCTCCAAGTCCAACAGGAGGTCCACCAAGCCACCTATTGCCCCTTGTGGCTGGTTGCAGGGGTTCTCTGCGTTAAGCACTTGGATGGGCCCGGAATTCACTTCCACGGGCAGCCACTCGCTCACGCCCACATCCTGAGTGAAGGTCTGTGGCGGCTGGTCGACGGTGCCAACACCGAAGTGGTAGACGAGCACAGGAAGCCGTGTGGTGTTCATTTCCAGGTCCCATGTGGCAGGGGTACTGCCAAAGCGGTTGCCTGCCGCCCGGATATTGGAGCCTTGGTTGCCGCGGATGGTGTGATCCTCTTCAAATGCCGGATCGCCGTTGGCCTTCCTGCTGAACAGGTTGGTGGCGTTGCCCTCGTTCTCGTTGCACTCGAAATGCAGGCCGATCCAGTTGGCTTGGCCTCCGTACACATCGGCGCTTATCCCCTCGCCCACGAAGCCGCGCTCCAACCCGCTGGCACTGTTGCGGTAAACCACATCGTTGTGGTCGTAGGTATAACCCGCTACGATGCCTTCGGTGGATACAGCAGGGTCGGCCTGTTGCGAAGGCGCGATGGTGTTGTCCTTGATCGTGAAGCCGTAACTGACCGTAGTGAAGATGGCGCGGTGACGGTCGAGCCAATTCAATTCTACAGGATGATCCATGACCACGTTCCATCTCCCCATCTCAAAAACGTTGTTCATGATGCTCGCCGCCACGGTACCATTCAGGTATACCCCACAGATGTTATCGATGAATTCGTTGTCCTGAATGCGGATCCGTCCGTTGCCGGTACTGGTAGCATGAATGCCGTGATCCAGATCGCGGAAGGTGTTGGGACAGCTGTTGTTACCGGGGCACTGGTCGTCAACCACGATGCGGGCATTGTGCCCGTTGATGCCATGGCCCATGGCAATGCTTTCTGTATGGGTAGACAGTTCGTTGGCAAAAGTGCATCCCCGAATGGGGATCGAACCGGCCACATCCACGATGCGCATATGCTCGAGCAGGTTGGTGCCCAGATCACCGGGGAGCGCATCTTCATCCCACAGAAAATGGGCGTTGGTGAAACGGCTGGCGGTGGACTTCACATTGTAGGGTTTGAGTTCCACCCCGATCGGACAGTTGCGTATGTAACCGCCGATCTCCTGGTCGGTGCCATCCACCTGGATGACACCACCACCTTGGGAGGGGTCGTCGCGGCTTCCGGAGAGGATGCCGATCTCGGCATCCTGGATCTCGCCGCCGTTGATGAGTTGAACGACGCCGTGGTGTTCGTAGAGGCCAGCATTTGCTAGGGCGGTTACGCTGTGCGGTACGTTGGCCTGATCATTTACGCCCCACACTTCAACACCGCGCCAGCGCTGGGGCGCGAACACCGCAGCACGTATGATACCACCATCAATGATGAGCTTGCCACCTGGCTCCACCACCCAGCGCGCTTCGGGCACCATGTCCACCTCGCACTTTACGGTAACCACCACACCGGCAGGCACATGTACATCTTGGTAGAACTTTACGGTGTGGTCAATGGTGAAAGTATTCACTATTTGAGCCTGGTACAATTCGTAGAGGGACTCGAAGCGGAAAGGAATGGAGTCGTAGCCCCAGGCATTTCGGGAAATACCGCTCAGCATCAGCATGCTATGCATGCGGCCCATCTGCAATGGGGAGGTGAAGCGTGAACTGCTGTTATTGCCCATCAAATTATTCGTACATCGGTCCCAAGGATCAATATCGGGTGAACATTGGTTGCAAGGGTCCAAATGACACAGCGAGAATGCCGGGGAACATGTACTACAAAGTGAATCGGGCAGTGGAAATGGGCGTACTGCGTCGCTTGGGGTCCAAAATGGATTGGTGGAAATGAACCCCAACACGTCATGTAAGTAGTATGGGGATGGATCACTACAGAACTCTTCGGCAAATACTGCAGGATTAGTGCAACCTGCACCATTAAAGGAGCGATAGGTGTGCAAGAGACCAAGACAGTGACCTAGCTCGTGTGCCCAATGCCGCGCCAGGAACTCCTCGCTATCCGTGGGCCGGGAGGTGACGCCCATGGCCGGATCAGGGCCGAAATTTCTTGACCCATTTTGGATAGGTGCGAATGCTGCACCTTGCCCGCCACAAGGGCCCAGGGTCACATGGAGCTTCAGATCGCGAACGCTATGCGGCAATCCGTAATGGTCCACAAGTGCCTGATTCAATTCCTCTCTCGGATCGTCATCGCAACCTTTCATTGCCATGGTATCTTCAGCAATGAAGTGGATGCCTGTGATGTTGATACGCAGTCGTGTATCGTCGAAGCAAGCGTACCAGTTCGCAGTAGTGTCCCATGGGCATGCGTCGGGGAACCGGATGATACCGGGCCATAGTGTATCGTAGCGCGGAGAGGGGTCGGTGGCAACATGCAAGTTGCTCCAGTACTCATCCTGCACGCGCATCAACGCGTTCCGCAGAAAGGTACTGTCTGCCGGTGCGAAGTTCAGGCTGTTGCTGTGCATCCAAACGATCACTCTGACGTTGATCGTTCGCAGGCTGCCTCCGCGATTGAATTCACCAGCGCCGGGAATATGCCCACCGATCCCTATTAGCCAATTCGGTTGGTAGGTGTTATAACCCGCGCAGGTGGATCTGGGGCTTGCTCCGGCATCGGATTCAGCTACCCCTGCACAGATATCGACCTCTTGGGCCAGTACCTCCGGAGCGGCCAGCACGCCACAAAATAGCGCTGCGAGCAATCCTCTGGCCAAGCTCAGTGAGGTTGCAGAATCATAGTATGAAGTACGTGTTCTCATTGTCCTATGTTGTTAGTGGTTAAGGATCAAGATGAAAAGAACATCGTACCGGCTGAGCGATCACAATGTAGGTGCAGAAAAGCCGAATGGTACTGATCGTGGAAAACTCATACCTGACCGCCAAACCTCCGCAGGCTCGCCCGATGAAGGAGAGGACCCTGCGGTAGTGCGAGGCACCCCCCCAAAGCAAGCAACCCCGGCCAATTCGGCCGGGGTTGTTGCATGAGAAGGAAGTTCCAAGCAGTTGCAGCGTGCGGCCCGCTCGTGGCCTGGCGCGCTGTGATCAGGCGGCGCGGGACAATGCAGGGTCGCTCTTTACGCCCTCTGCTTCGGCGCCAATGGCGCTTACGCAGAACCAGTAGGGCTTGAGCGGCTCCAGATCTTCCACCACGTGGGTCACCTTGCTGGTCGCAGCCACCAGCGTCCACTCCACGTTCAACCCGGCGGGATCCTGGGCCGTGATGAAGACGTGGTAGATGCGGCGGTGTGGCACCCCGGTCCAGCGCAGCAGCACCTGGCCGGGCAGGCCGGTCATGCGGGCCAGCTTCAGCAGGGGTGTGCCGATGGTACCTGCCGGTTCCCGTTGTTTGGAAAGCTCGAAACCGCTCAGGGCCAGTATGGCACGGTCGCCAGCGGCAACCATTCGCACATAGTCCGCCACGGTCCGTAGCATTTCCTGTACTTCGGCCACCACCGTATCGCGGGCGGCCTTCGCGGCTTGGCTGCCGTTGGTCGCCGCCTCTATGGCAGCGGTAAGCTCGGCAGCTTTGTCATTCATCTCCGCCACCGTCACCGGCGGAGTGGTGTAGACGGTGCTGCCCGTCAGTTTTCCGATCACATTCAACAGCAGTGCCAGCAATTTCACCGGGGTCAGCCGGTTCAGCAGTAATTTGATGTTCGCCTTCATTTTGCTTGGTGGCCTGGATCAAGTGGCCGTGTTTAGTTTTGGTTTGTGATCCAAGCGGCCTTAACGGAGGCTCCTTGAAATGGTTTTTAAATGGTCATTCCCATGCTTATATGCATATTGTGGTGGGTTGTAATATCCATTGTAAATAAAGGGCTTTAAACCATCGTTATGCTGAAATGAATAGTTTATTCAGGAATGCATGTAGGCCGAACAACGGGTTCCAGCCGCTTCCAAGCCAGGCAGAGGCCACCCCGGATGTGGGTGGAGGCAGCCCCCCGGATGGCCAGCGGATACCCTGCCGCTTTCCAGCAGCTACCCCACAGCCTGCCAGCAGGCACCCCGCACCCTGCCAGCAGCTATCGCACAGCCTGCGGGCAGGCTCCCCGCTGCCTGGCAGCAGCTGGCTCCCAACAGGCCAGCAGGCATCCTTCCGCTGGGCAGCAGCCAGCCCCTATCTGGCCAGCAGGCACCCCACAGCCGGGCAGCAGGCAACCCACAGCCTGCCAGCAGGCACCCCGCAGCCGGGCAGCAGGTAGCCCACAGCTTGCCAGCACATCCCCCACACCTTGCCAGCAGGCACGCCCATGCCGGCCCGGTAGCGTCCGGTTCAATCCGCGCGAACGGTAAAGGAGAAGCCACCCCCCTTTTCAGCGCGGAAGGTCTCCAGCGGCTGGCCAAGCACGTCGGCCATGTCCACCATCTCGAAGAAGGTGGGCTCACCATCGCCACGCTCTATGCGGCAGATCTTGCTCTGGCTGATGCTGGCCGCCTTGCCAAGCACTTCCTGCTTTAAGCCACGGGCCAGCCGCAGCACCTGGATGAGTTTCCCGAGGCTTTTTTTCCGGTCTTTCATGAGCACAACGATCGGTTAATGGTTCAATAACACAAACATATTCTACACAACAGATACCCACAATACGGGGCATGGGGTAGCGGATACAGGGAACCCTATTGGATCGTGAATGCCATATGTGCTTGGGGCGGCGAAGCGGGTTGCACCCATTTCCCTAAGGCACCAAGGCACCCGTTCGCTTGGGGATCCGAGGCTGGGTAGCCTAAGGGGCCGGTGAAGAGCGTAGCGGTCGCGGAGCCAAATGGCCATGGATCTGGGGCCACCCAGGACCTTTACGAGCACCTTATACCATATATATAGGCAGGAGGCAAGGCATGCGGATCGCGGTGCGAATTGGCAAAGGGTTGTAAGCGTTGTCAGTTGTCCGTTGTCCGTTGTTCGTTGTCCGTTGTCGGTTGTCCGGATGCCGACACTTCATTGGGAAGGACATGCAGACCTGAAGCTGTTCGGCGTGTCAGGCGAGGCACGAAGCAAGGGCCACCGTTGACCTTAGCCCTGAACCATCGGCCCAAGCGGGACCAAAAGCAACTGTCAGCCGTCAACCGTTATAACACATACACGGGAACACTCAGGTCACGCTATCCAGCAGGGCCCCTGCTCCACCTCCAACAACTCTCCGCTTTCCGCGAAGGTCACGCGCCACTCGCCTCCATCGCCGCAATGGCCAGCGCCGAGGCTGTAGCTGATGGTGAACACCCGTTCCTCCAGTTGCTTTACGCGTAACGACAAATTGAAACCGCCTTGCCGGGCAGCGTGTGGGCCGAAGTCGTTCACAAAGGTGTCCAGCGTTTTGCCCTTGTCCAGGTCGCGGTTGATCCAGCGGATGGCTTGGGGGAATTGCTCATCCTTTGCCGCCGCGCGGAAGAAGGCGATCAGCTGCGCATCGGTGAGCAGCTTGCGCGCGGCATTCAGCTGGCTTTGGGGTGTTCGGGGCATGCGCAAAGATGGAGATCGGTTCATCGCACCACTGCCCGCTTCCACCACTGCAGCGCTTTGTAGCTGAGTGCGGCGGTCTTCTGCTCAGTGGTCATTTCCTCAGCTGCCAGACAGATCAGTGTTCCACCTTCCACTGCGAAGAGCATGCGCGGTGGTGACTGCCGAAGCACAGCGGCAGTGCGCCCGCCCACGATCAACTGCTCAACCATCCGGTGTTTCTTTAGCGGCTTGGCAGCTGTTCCCTTCCCGAATTCGCACACACTGATCAGGGGCGTGAACCCCGCCATGCGCAAGGGTGCAAATGCTTCGGTCGCACGTTCCAGGATCTCCGCTGTCGAGAGTACCCTGCCATCCACCGCCGGTTCGTACTGCTGAGCACTGCACCACGCCAGCTTGTCGGCCCCCCACGTATCCACGCTAAGCTGCAAGCGGGCATGCTGCTGGTAGTGCTGCTGGCTCTTGCGCAGCATGGCCTGTACTTCGGCGGGTAGTTCTTCAAGCATGGCGACAAAGTACTTCCTCTACTGGTTGGCCAGAACCCGATCAACGGTGCGGCATCAAGCGTCCTATCCATGAAGATCCTCAACTCTTCCAGAAACCAACCTGTTCCACGTGCAACACCTTCGCACCGGCGGAATAGCGCACGCGCCACTGAGCCCCATCGCCGGTTTCGCCGCCTTCGAAACCGAAGGTGATGGAGTACACGCGCGGCGATATTTGCTCTACGCCGAACGTCAGATAACGGTGGGGTTGTTTATCGCCCAGCGGACCGTAGTGCCCCATGCACACATCGAGCGTTTCGCCCTTATCCAGATCGCGGATGATGACCTTGATGGCATACGGCACATACATCTCCGCAGCCGCAGCGCGGAAAAAGGCGAGCAGGCGTGCATCCGAAAGCAGCTTGCGGGCAGCGGCGAGTTGCTGTTGGCTGCTGGGGCGCATGCTACCCTTCAGCTTGTTTCACGCCGAAGGCCTCCCGCTCGGCTTTCAGCGCATCCACGAATTGTTCGAGGAGGCCATAGCTAACGTATGCGGAAAAGCACAGCTTGCCACTGCCGCCGAAGCCACCGGGCCGTTCGCGATTTAGATGCATGCCCCAGTCGCCGAAGCTGAAGTCCAGCCGCACATAAGGGAAGTCGTGGTCGCGCTCCAGCTTGAAGCGCTTCGGTGCATCGCGATCACGGCGGTCGTGGATCCTGTCTTGGGCCTTAGCACCCATTTGGACCCAATCGTCTTCGTTGTAGCTGTAGCGCTCGTAATCTTCCAGCACATAACGGAAGGCACTGGGATAGGCGATCACCTTGCACCAGTGGCCGACCTCATCATCCTCCCACTTCACGGGCCACTCCTCGTGCAGCAGTGGGCGCAAAGCCTCATCCAAGCTGTCACATGCCGTTATGTACAGGTGTCCATCGGGCCTGCCATCCTTCCATTTTATCCAAGGCGCCAATACGGAAATGTCATCGCAGGTGAGGCTTAGCACGTATTCGTAGTCATGTTCAGTGATCTCGTCCAAGGTGAGTTCCAGGATGTAGTTGCCGAGATCGAGGGTGGCCATGGGTGCGGATTGCAACAGGGATGCTCGTTGTTCGACGCGAAGCTTCGGAACTGCCACTCGGATGCGTTGGGGGTAGGGGTTCAGTTCTGCTTTATGTAGCGTTCCGTGTTGAGGTCGTGTATCATACCCAAGACATCCAGGAACTCTGAATTGGTGCGAATGGTCAGCTCGATGGATTCCTTGTCCTTGAGTTTCAAAGAGCCGGTAAGACCGATGCTATGGATCCACGTATGAGGTACATCCGGTAGCTCTAAAGGAGGATGACTAAAGCACCATCCGCCTTCAATGTCAAACATCGGACGGATGAATGTATTGCGGTTCAATAGCCCAATACTTCGGGTCGCCTTTTGTAGCGAGCGCGTTATTCCGCCATCGTCATCATCCTCATTCACTGTCATCAGATTGAACAACTGAGCGCCTCCGAGACGTCGAGACCAATTAGGGTCGTCGGTATTGAATACGAAGCGGTCCACCCATAACATAGAACGCTCCGACGCACTAAATATGAGGAACGGTGCCTCCTTGGTTAATGTATACACTTGCTGTTTCATGGTCTCGATTATTCAGATGTTGAAAGTACAAATCACTACTGTACAACATTTTGGAAGTAGTCAGTGAACCGGCTCTTCTCTACGGGCACCACATACCCCAAAGAACGGGACGCAAGCAATATGGATGTGAGATGGAGATGGTCGAATTGCATTGGACTATTGTGGTAGCCGACAATGATCCGTTCAATCTTCAATCGCGGGATCATCTTTCTAATCGTCACAGTCAGATCGTTGTCATTCAAAGGTGCTTCATCGTCGTACTGAGCTTTGCCTAGTCGCAGACGATGGAACCAAGATGGTTTACCGTAACGATTGAGGTCCGGAAACAAGTCTTTCTGATCCTTGTATCCAACGACGCCATTGTGCTTCACGTAGTGTAAGAGCCGAACTTCGTTCTCTCTGTGGAATATGCCGTGTTTGTGCAGTGCAAATGGCTTCACGAAGAGCTTATGTGCATCCTGTACATGGAAGCACTTACGCTCCTGAAAAGCCCTCAATCGTTCAGGTAGGTTTCGCAACCATTGAGCCTCTTCTTCTCCGTACGCGATACGACCAAGGTGATAGTCCATCCATTCATCATCGCTGGCTGGTTCTATGCTGAACACTATGCCAACACCCCTGCCATCACTACCGTATGTCCGCCAGTGGTCCAATTCTTCTTGTGCTCCATCATTGCTTATGTCTACCATCGATATCGTCATCAACCGATCCTTATACCTGCGCAGTTCATCTCCAGCAAACCCACTTGGACCTGCCATGTGGGTAAACTCGTTCGGATCGTCACTATGGCTCAAGGAATAGAGTCGAAGCGCACCTTCGCGAAGTATGCCCAGAACACCTTGGATGCTGGTGTAATGAACAAGGCGTGTGTCTGGCCCTACTGGAAAGTAGTATGGGGACCCCTTGAATTCGCATTGCCGGAGCAACCCATCCACGCGAGCATGTGTATGGGTCATCCAAGGGTTACCAAAGCTGGAGATCATACCAGTACTTGCATTCGGTAGTACTGGCCATACAAACTCCTTCATGAACGCATCCACCGCCCGGCTTCGGTATTCATGCTGATATTCATCGACCGAGGCTTGTTCCTTTTCGGACAAGCTCCCATTTAGACCCTTCTGGACAAGTGCATCGAAGTCTTTTTTGCTGATCATAGGGGTCAAACGTCCGAAGATTGTACTGAATGAGAAGCTGCAACGGTACTGGAGACCTAAAATGTGGGCACTCCTGAGTTCTTGATCATCCAGTCAATGACACGTTGCCCATTCGATTCAAAAGAGGGGTGGGCTTCGTGTTTAAATCGCCCGTAGTTGAGAAACGCTTCTTCGCGTGTTTCGCCAATGCCAAACTCGCTTGCGTAAAGTAGATTCTGCGACCTTTTGCCACGGCCATAGAAGATGGTCACGTAGACTTCGGTCTTATGTACATCTGGGTAATCTTCGCTCTCGTTGATGAGGGCATGGACGATAGCACGGCGGGGGCGTAGACGGTTCCTGACCAAGAAGAAATCGTACTCACGGCCAATCTTGATGTCGGAAAGCTTGTTGATCATGAGACAGGTTTAGCAGTTAGAATGATTCACACGTTCCGAACATACGGCTGATGCAGATACACACCGGCAGTCTCAAGCTCTTTGAGAACGTTCCGTTTCCAACCGCCGCCTTGGTCATAATGTATCCTGACGATGCCGTTCAGGTCCGATGGCAATTCCATTTCCACGGCTGCCTCTTGCATGATAATGATGCGCTTGCGGCCTAAATGGCTGATGAAGTACCCGAGTTCAAGTATCACGTTCTGGCGTGTGCGTAAAGCTCTGGTACCACCTTCTCTCACACCTCCTTCATCATCGGCTGTCATAAGTACAACTGCAAAGTCACATTCTTCAGCACAGGAAAGGAACTTTTCGATCACCGTTGCTCCAGCGTTGCTTCGGTCTTCCAATACCTCAAAATCAAGCTTCAGTCGTCCTAACAGTGAGGTGACCGCGTCTCGCACATTAGTGTTCCTTCCGTGGACCACAAAGACCCGTGGGTGCTGGTCAACGATCTGGTGGACCAGGTGCCTAATGCCGCGTTGAAGCTCTTTATGGCGCTGTTCATCTCCTTCGGCATCGAACATATACTGCCCGATCTCATTTGCTTGTTTGGTCAGTCGTTGCAATGCCTGCCGATACTGCTCTTCGTTCGGATACCGTTGCTCACTTAGATGTTGCTTGATTTTTCCGAGATATTTCAAGAACTGCTTCTTTGCGCCGTCGTAGCATGGTAGCATGTACAGTTCATCGGCATGGCGTGCTAGTAGTTTTCGGTTCATCATCGCACCAGAATCTATTGGTTCACTGTTCCACTGGATGGAATGGACTTCCGGCCTGACCGCAACGCTTGACGCTTGGCCCGCTCCTCTTTGAATATGCGGTCCTCTTCATTCCAGCTTGTCACTTGGGCTCTCAGGCAATCGATAAGCGACTCAGTGTCGCCACCGAGATACGGCCCTCCACGAATTATCCAGGAGTTCAACCCGTTGTGCTGCTCGATCAAATTCAGTACTGCCTCAATGTCCTTAAGAGTGCGGTTGACGTGCTTCGGAAGTACTACAGGAGCTTTGCGGTTGAACAAAGCGTCTGCGTTCCAATGTCCTAAGTATTGGTCTCTGACGTGCTTAAATGGCGACAGGCGACTCTTGTACCTTTCAATAGCCTCAACCAGTTCATCCTTCTGGTCGGCATTAAGATTAGTCGTGTGGTCCCTAAGCCAATATGGGAAACTAACGCTGTCGGGCTTCATTGCTCTATCCTTAGGCACAGGGTCGGCGTAGCCGCATAGGCCAACGATCACTTCCTTCCACATGCTATTCGAGACGACCATCCAGAAGTTTGGAATGGTGGCGTCTACCAGTTCAAGGGCCTCTTTCTTCTGGCGATGCATAGCGCTCAATTCCCCCCACACCATATGCAACTGGTGTAATCGATGCCAGAAGTGGTGGTAGTAGGCACCCTTGGTTTCTCCCAGTTTGGCCTTCCACTCATTGATCAGATCGGATTCGGTTCGTGCTGCCATGGTCTTGGTCCTTATTTCCGCAACTCTCCACCTCAGCGTTTCTTCCCACCCCCCAACAATCCCCCCACCACCT
>JBGTIB010000129.1:0-29493 GCA_041745875.1 Flavobacteriales bacterium
CAAGCATTATGTGGCCTTTGCCGCAGGCAGTGGCATCACGCCGATCCTGAGCATACTGAAGACCGTGCTGCGCACCGAGCCGAAGAGCCGCTTCACCCTGTTCTATGGCAACAGCGATGTGGACCGCATCATCTTCCGAAATAAGCTCGAAGAACTGAAGGCACAGCATGGTGGGCGCCTGGCCGTCCACCACATCCTTAGCTGCGGGACCCACGAGGACACGCTCTTCAACGGACGCATCACTACGGAGAAAGCTGCGCAGTTGCTAGGGCGCTTTGTGACGGACAGCCTGGACAAGGAGTACTTCATCTGCGGACCCGAGCAGATGATGGTGAACGTGAGTGAAGCACTGGAAAAGCAGGGCGTGGACAAGAAGCGCATCCACATCGAGCTGTTCACCACACCGGTGACCGCTGAGGCCAAGTCACCCCCACAGACCGTGGGCTCAGGCGCATTCACGGGCGTGGCCAGGGTGAAGGTGATCCTGGATGGCCGCGAAACGGTGATGGATGTACCCGCCAGTGGCGATGCCGTGCTGGATGTTGCCCTGGATGCCGGACTGGACGTGCCCTTCGCCTGCAAGGGCGCGGTTTGTTGCACTTGCAAGGCGCGCGTAGTGTCCGGTCAGGTGGAGATGGCGATGAACTATGCGCTCACCGATGAGGAGGTGGAGGACGGGTACGTGCTGACCTGCCAGAGCCACCCCCGTTCGGCGGAGGTGACGATCGACTACGACCAGCACTAAGAAAGAATGTGAAGATCCAAAGAGGATGTGAAGATTTGGACCCATCTCCACTTCCCGACATTTCTCACATCTTCACATCTTCCCAAAAAAAAGAGGCGGGCTTACGGGCCCGCCTCGTCGTTCCGATCCTTGGTTCGTTGTGTTTTGTTAGGAGCGGAAGAATGTTGTCGTGATCAAAAGGTGGCACTGGCAATGCCGGCCAACTTGGTCTGGATGTGCGTGAGGTAGTGGTCGCTGTGGTAGAACCCGCCCATTTCATCATTCCACCGCACGATGGCCGATGGGAAATCGGTGTAGAAGGGGTCGATGTTCTGCGCGTTGGGCGGCAGCAGGTTCACGAAGAGTTCGTAATCGGGGTAGGTGACCAGGTCCTTTGGTAGGGTGGTATCGATATACATCATCTTGTCCTGGAAGCCTGGTTTCACGATACGGATCGTATACATCGCATCGATGTCGAGTTCCAGGAAGAATCCCACCTTGCGCTGGCTTTTCTGCTGGCTCACGAGCTCGTTGTCCTTATAGAGGATCACCTGGTGATCGTTGCTTCTTTTTCCGTCGGCATAGACCTGCCCGATCACCGGTACGTACCAGCCTTCAGCCTGTTCACGCTGGTCCACAAGTTTGCCTTTTCCTTGTGCCAATACCTCGGTACCGATGAACAACGATAGCAAAAGCAACAGGTGGGACGCACTTGTTTTGCGCAGGGAGTCGATAGGGGGGGATTGAGTAGCCATGCGGGTTGCTCGTGATGATATGATCATGTGTACGTCAGGAGCTTTCCCATGGTTACCCCATGGTTGTCAGGCGACCTTGAAGAAAGATGTTGGGACCTCGGCCTGGTCGGTCTTGGGCAAGGCGATATGCACCGACGTACCAACGCCCGGAGTGCTTTCCACCCATGCTTCACCACCATGTTTGGTGACGATGCGATGAACGATCGCCAGTCCGACACCCGTGCCTTCGAACTGCTCCGCTTTGTGCAGCCGCTTGAACACACCGAAGGCCTGGTCCTTGTTGCTTGCATCGAAGCCCACGCCATTGTCGCGCACCATAAGGATATCACGCCCCTCCTCGCTGCGATGATCGATCTCGATGCGCGGGGCCTGTTCATTGCGGGTGAACTTGAGCGCATTGGAGAGCAGGTTATGCAGGACCACCTTCAGCATGGGTGCATCGGCCAGAAGTTGAACGTCCGGCCCGATATCAAGGCATAGTTTATCCCTGCGATGCTCGGGGACCTGTTCCTCGATCACCGATCGGATCAAGGGCATCAGTTCGATCTCGCTGCGTTCGAGTTCGCGTGTGTTGGTCTGTGAGAAGCGCAACAGGTCGTCCACCAGATCGATCATGCGCTGAGCGCCCTTATGGATCCGCTCGGTGAAGGCCTTGGCCTCGTCGTCCTTTTTTTCCAAGGCATGACCGTGGAGATGGTCGCTCAGTGCAACGATGTTCTTCAAGGGGGATCGCAGGTCGTGTGCCACCGAGTAGGAGAATGACCCCAGGTCTTCCAGAGCCTCCAGCAACTGAGCCGTCCGCGCCGCCACGCGCTTGTCCAGGTCGCTGTTCAACTTTCGGAGGCGCATCTCCTCCTGTTTCCGGTCGGTCACATCCTTGATGATCGCCTGGAAGACATCCCGCCCCTGGTACTGTCTTCCCAAGGGGGTGGCGGTCATCAGGCAGTCCACCAGGTCGCCGCGAACGTTGCGCACGGTCAGATCGATATTGACGAGATCCTTCGTCGCACTCCGCTTCCGAAGCGTCTCGATCAATTGTCGTGGATCCTCTACGTGCTGCTTGAAGCCCACGCCATGCAGTGTTTTGTGATCCAAACCCAGCAGGCGACCGCAGGCCGCATTGGCCTCCACGATGCACCCGCGCGCATCCACCAGTACGATGGGATCACCGGCCGCATCGAAGACCTGGCGGTACTTATGGAACAATTCGTCCTTTTCCTCGCGCAGTTGTTGTACTTCGAAGGCCTGTTCGATACGCAGCTTCAGGTCGTTCTCGTCCCAGGGTTTCGTGGCATAAGCGTAGATGCCGCCCTGGTTCACGGCGTGTATCACGGCCTCCAGATCCGCGTAGCCGGTGAGCAACATGCGCATCACCTGCGGATGACGTTCGCGTGCGATCGCCAGGAATTCCGAACCGGTCATGCCCGGCATGCGCTGGTCCGAGATGATCACATGGACCTGTTCATGCTCCAGCAAAGCCAAAGCGTCCTGGCCGGAACTGGCCACCAGCACGTCCATTTCCCGGCGGAAATTGCTCTTGAAGGCCCTCAGGTTGCCTTCCTCATCGTCCACGAACAGGACTCGGATCCTTTTGTCTGTCATCGGTTCAAGCTCTACGTTGGCGAAGGTTCTGTTGGCGCATGGGCAATACGATCCGGAAGGTGGTGCCCACCTGCGGGGTGCTCTCCACGCTGATCGAGCCGTGATGCTCCTGTACAATACCGTACACGATGGCCAGACCGAGACCCGTTCCTTCACCCACATCCTTGGTGGTGAAGAAGGGGTCGAAGATCCGGGCCTTCACATCCTCGGTCATGCCGATCCCATTGTCGGCAATGATCACGATGGCATGGTCGTCCTGCTGTTCGGTGCGGACCACCACCTTCGAGACCCAGGGACCGCTGCGGGCAAGTGCGGCTTGCGCGGCGTTCGTCAGGATATTCATGAATACCTGGTTCACCTTGCCCGGAAAGCACTCCACTTTGGGGATCTCGTTGAGTTCCAGATCGAAGCGGATGCGATCGCGGTACTGTGGGCCGAGTACGGTAAGTGTGCTGCGAATGCCCTCATTGAGGTCGGCTTCCTTCAGATCGTCCTCGTCCAGGCGTGAGAAATTTCGCAGTCCGCGCACGATCTCCGCCGTGCGCGAAGACCCTTCGGCGATGCTGTCGATGATCCCGTCGAGTTCTTCAATGGAAGTGGCGATGTCCAACCGGGCCTCCAGTTCCTTCAGTTCCAACAGCTCCTTGGCAGAGCCCTCGGGGGGGAGTGCCTGGTAGCCACGCATGACCTCCATGATCTCCTTTATGTTCCTGCGCAGCGGAAGGATGTTGCTGGTGATGAAGTTGATCGGATTGTTGATCTCGTGTGCGATGCCTGCGGTCAATTGACCCAGGGAGGCCATTTTCTCGGCGTTCACGAGCTGGGCTTGGGTGTGTTTGAGATGCTCGTGACTTTGCTCCAAGGCATGCGTCCGCTCCTTCACCTTGTGCTCCAACATGGTGTTCTGTTCGCGGATGATGCGCTCGTTCTCCTGGGAGGCAGCCAATGCCTCAGCCTGTGAACGTTCCTTCTCGCGACGCAGGATGTTGATCTTATCGGCCAGACCGAAGGAGAGCAACACCACCTCCGCTGCGGCACCGAAGGTCATGATGTATTTGGTGAACTCGTTGTAGGGAAGGATGCCGAAATCCTTGAGCAGGTAGATCACGATACCCAGCAGGAACAGGCACCAGGCGATGAGAAAATACTTGGCCGTTCGGGAACCCTGTTTCGATACGTAGATCGCCATGCCCATTTGGTACAAGGCCATGGAGCCCACACTGATCTGCAGGAGTTCATATCCAAGCAGGGGAGCGACCGTGAAATCCAATGTCAGGCCTGCGGCGAAGAGCGCATAGAATATCCATGAGAGCCTCGCCAGCCGCGGTGCATGGACACGCGTATTGATGAAGTGCTGCATGAAAAGGTTCGCCATCACCGCGGTGGCCACCGTCAGTATCACCGACGCTTTCACGGCGAACCAGGTGGAATCGGGCCAGATGAACGCCTTGCCCATGCCCATGAAGTTGGCCTGGGTGATGCCCACCAGGGCGATGTAGATGCAGTAGGTGCGGTAGCTCGTATCGCGGGTCGAGAAGTAGATGAACAGGTTGTAGAGCATCATCACCAGGATGATGCCCAGGTAGGAGCCGGCCACGCCGTCCCGCCAGGAGCGTTTCAACATGGTGGCATCGGCGGTGCCTACATAGATCGGAAGCTGCAGCTGCTTCTGGCTGCGAACGCGCAGGAGCACCGTGGCTTGTTCCCCATAGGAGATAGGCACACGCAGCAGATGGTCGAGGTCAGGGTGTGTCCAGGACTGTCTGGCACGAGCCTGCCCGCTCACGGTGTGCAACACGCGCTGGTCCGGGAGTATGACATAGCCGTCGAACTCCTCGATCTCGGGGTGTGTCACCAGGACCTGAAGGCCGTGGGTGGTTGCATTATGCCGCAGAATGAACCGTACCCAGTAGGTCGAGGATGTCAGGCCCAGGTCCGGCACATCATCGTCCGCCCGGTGGTAGAGGTCCGATACCAGGGCTTCCTCGAAGGAGAGCAGGCCCAGAGGGTCCTCCATGATCTCCACGGATCGGCCAACCAGCCTCATGTTCCGCTCACCATCCGGGATGGAAGTCCCTTCAGCAGCGGCTTTGGTGGAAAGCACGACGGCTCCCATGATCAGGAGCGTGCGAAGAGCAACGCGCAACATGGCCGCCTCCTACGGGATCGGCAGCCGTTTGTTTCCCTATCCGGTATATCGAAGGCGGTCCTCTTCGATCCGGGTGTAGGACCCGATATCGATAACGTCCTGCTTAAGGACCAGGTCGTAGCACACGTTGAGCTGCGCGACGCCGGTATCCTCCACCACTTGCTGGTTGGGTCTCAATCGCAGGCTGATCATGCGCCGCCTGAAAGCTGGCCTGGAGCGTTCCATGGTGGATACATCGTTCAGGCGTATCACGATCCCCAGGAACCCTGGCCTGGGGTAGTTGTCGAAGATCCCACTGGTCCCAACGTCCTCCATGATCCCATAGCCAAGCCTCAGGGCGTACTTCAAGGTGTATTTGGCAACCAAGCCGAGCATGCACCCGATGTTCAACTGGTTCGAAATGGATGTAGCCGCCATGCCAAGGAGCACTGGAAGCCCACGTCCGTTGAACCGATTGGCGTTCCATAAGCCGCAGATCTCGCCGACCCCTTGGGCGCGAAGTGCATCCACCGCACTGCCGAACTGAGGGTCCAACTTCTCCAGGGCGCTTTCGATCGGCAGCGTTCCGCCCATCCCACGCGAAATATGGATGCGCGCACCCCCGATCATCCCAAGTTGGTCGCTTTCAGCGACGATCACGTACACATCAGGGTCTGTGACCCAGGTGGGCGCCCCGGTTGCGACATGGCCGATGCCGAACTCCTCCAGGACCCGCGTATGCTCCCGTACGAACAGCGTGCAACTGGCCGGATCATCGACGGCGCGGAATGCGCGGATGGTGATGCTTTCCATGGGGTCAGGTGGTAATTGCACTGGGTATGTGGAACATGGAGTCGATCGAGCGACGAAGTGCCCGGGTTGTAGGGGGAGGAGCAAAAGAGAGCCGGACCATGAAGAAGGGTTCCTCCGGATCGCAGTCGAAAAGCATTTTGAGCCGTGCGAAAAGGTCCAGGGCCTCCTTTCGTTCTGGTACGCTAAGTCCTCTACCCACATTCTCCTGCGCATGTTGCCCCAGGAAGATCGGTGCGGACAAGGGATGTACGGCCAGCCCAAGCCCTGTGGCCTGCAACCAGAGGCGTTGGGCAGCACGCCCCCCTTCGATCCGTGCGTGTGGATCCAGATCGGGCATGGTCAGCAGGGCTACAGCGGAGGATGTCCGTACCGCATCAGCGGAGAGCTTCTCCAACGCGTGACCGCCCCCCATGGCGGCCAGCGTGCGGATGGCCTTCGGTGCTGCGGCCATGCGCATGCCGACCCGTCCGGCTGCGCTCAATTCCAAGGTGGCGATATCCAACCCATCCCGGGTGCGTTCCGCTTCCTCCGTGGTCCAGCGCAATTGATGTTGGAAGAACTCGCGATGTCCGTGTTCGTTCATGATCCGCAGGCGGTCCGCGGCGCCTTGAATGACGGCGAGTTCAGCGATCGCTTCGGGTTCCGTAAGGAGGTGTACCCTGGCATTTGGGACCACCGAAACCGCATCGACCAGTGATCGCAACTGTTCGGCAGATAGGGGACGTCCATCGCCATCCTTCCTGTTGGTATGGCGCTTCGGGATCTGTACTGCAAGAGGATCTTCTCCGCGGGTCATAGCATCAGGGTGTTCGCTGCGACGGAACGTGGCGATCACCGTGAGGTCACCTTGGTCAGGCATCAGTTCCAACTCAACAGGGATGCTCCGCTCCACAGCACGGAGCCGCATGTTCTCCAGGCACATGCCCAGACCGATGTGTGGAATGAGCTTGGTGGGGTCCAGGACCGATCCGGACCGGCTTGTGTCGTGGCGGAGCAGGAGCCAACCATCCTGGAATTCGAAACGCCAGGGCTGCATATTGTCCGCGGAGGGAGCCATGGCGCCGGCTTCGGCCATGGCCAGGCCATCCTCTTCTTCCAGGCCGCCATTCGTCGTCGTGTTGAACGTGGGTGCCGACGTGTTCGCCACAGCTTCCTGCACATGGCTGTCCGTATCGATGGACGTCCAGACCGGTGCAGGAGGGGCGGTATTGCTACCATCACCACCGATCAAAGCTTCCATGTCGACATACCACCGGCCTGAGTCGGTGAACTGGTCCAACGCGATGCGCCGGCACACATCACCGGTGAGCGCGCCACCCAGTACCGTGCTGGTGGCCAACTGAGGCCAGGTCCTGATCGAGTGGCCCACTTCGATCATGCTGGCCTTCATACGCGGGCTCAGGTTGTCCAAACCAGCCATAGGCGCGAGGAATGGCAGCTTCTCCTCCGTAGTGCGGGCCTTGGCGGCGTCCTCCAGGTCCAGGTGATCGATCAGGCCATGCAGCAGTGGGCGGTCCGGCTCCAGGTCGAAGCGCTCCACATCGATCATGCCCCGGTCATTGGTATCCATCACCACGGCAATACGGTGCGCCTTGGCCCGTTGCCTCGCTAGGATCTTCACGTCCACGCTGTCGCATTCCTCCACCAGGATATCCAGTTTGCCACCCTCGGTGAGGAACGCATCCAGGTTCTCCCGGGTGATCCCATCCGTGAAGCAGCGGACGGTCAGAAAAGGGTCGATCTCCAGGATCTCGCGCGCCGCCAGCACGGCCTTGTTCAAGCCCAGTTGGTGGGTACCGCTTCGGATCCGGTTCATGTTGCTCAGCTCCAGTGTGTCGAAGTCCGCAAGGCGGATCTCCCCGACGCCCCGTTCCAGGGCCAGGGTCAGGGCCACGCTCTGCCCCACACTGAGTCCGATGATACCCACTTTCTTTGTGGCTAGCACATCCTGTTCCGCACCGGTGATCTTGTTGCGGTTGCGGTCGGTACGCACACGAACGAACTCGGCTTCATCCAGCAGGTGCACCAGTCGCCTGTTCCAGGGGTAATGAACCCAGACCCCGTAGGCATGAGCGGGCACCCCGGCAAGGTGCTCCGTGGCTGCCTGATCCAACTCGGCCGCACCGAACTCGACCGAAGGGTTCAACGCGCGCACCAACTCGGTGATCTGGTCATGCAGGTCGTCATGCACGTCCAGGTGTGGATCGCGCTTCAACAGCTCTTCCAAACGCACTTGATCATCGGCCTTGGCAAGACGGAAAAAATGCGGCCGATAGGTCGTGCGGTCGGGCGCCGAAGCTCCCTGAAGGGCCTCAAACAAAGGGGTCATGAACGGTGCGTGAGTGAGCGCGCGAAGATTGCTCCTCGGGGACGAATCTAATCAAGGACAGGTTATTAACAACTTATCCACAACTTAATTCTGTAACTCGATGCAAAGGGTTGCGTACGACAGGTCGCCAAAACCTGAACCCCCATGAACGCAGTCCGCCCATTATACATCGCCGGCAACAAGCCCAGCGTGGTTTTCATCGATGACGACGCAGGCAATCGCCAGGCCTTCCAGGCGGCCTTTCGCCACGCCATGGACATCCACCTTGCGGCCAGTGCATCCGAAGCGTGGGAGCACCTGGCCTGCCATGACATCCATGTCGTGATCGCCGATCAACGCATGCCCGGCACCAAGGGCAGTGAATTACTGGCAGAGGTACGGGAGCGTTACCCCACCGTGCGCCGGATGCTGGTGACCGCCTATGCCGATCTGGAGGCCATCATCGAAGCTGTGAACAGCGGTGGGGTCACGAAGTATTTCGCAAAACCCTGGGTGAACGAGCAGGTGGTGCTGGCGGTAAAGCAGGCCCATGAAGAGGTACTCGCCGAGGACGAGCGTGCCGCCTACACCCGCAGGCTGGAGGAGACCAACGCCCAGTTGGAGTTCGCCTTGCGCCAACGGTTGCTTTCGTAGGCCACTTGCGCAACCATCGGTCAAGCGTCCAGGCAATGGCTCGGGCCGTGAGGCGTTTCTTTGCGGCATGACCCCGGCTCTTCGTTCGGTCCTTGTGGCCACTCTGCTTTTCCAAGTCACGCTCCTGCATGCCCAATGCGACCGCTGGCAACAGCGCGTTTCGTACAGCATGGACGTGGACCTCGACGTACGTTCGCACCGCTTCACCGGCACCAGCACGCTCCAGTACTGGAACAACAGTCCCGACACGCTGCGCGAGGTCTTCTTCCACCTCTACTTCAACGCATTCCGACCCGGGAGCGAAATGGACGTGCGCTCCCGCACCATCGAGGACCCCGACGGCCGGGTGGCATCTCGCATCGCAGAGTTGTTTCCCAACGAGATGGGTGAAATGGTGGTCGAAAGCATGCGTCAGGGCACGAAAACTTTGGAACTGGAACACATGGGTACCGTGCTACGTGCGACACTGGCCCAGCCGCTGCTGCCCGGGAAGAGCACCACGCTCAACTATTCCTGGTATGGTCAGGTACCCGTACAGATCCGACGCAGCGGACGCAACAGCAGCGAGGGCGTGGCCTACAGCATGGCACAATGGTACCCGAAGCTGGCGCAGTACGACCAGCGCGGCTGGCATGCCTATCCCTACGTGGGGCGCGAGTTCTATGGGATCTGGGGCGACTTCGAGGTGAAGCTCACGCTTGACAGCGCCTACACCGTGGCCGCCACCGGGGTGCTGCAGAACCCCGAGCAGATCGGGCATGGCTACCCCTCGAAAAAGGCCTTGAAGCGCCCCGCTGGCGATAAGCTCACCTGGCGCTTCCTGGCCAAGGATGTGCATGACTTCGCCTGGGGTGCCGATCCCGAGTACATCCATTTCCTCGAGCAGGTCCCCAACGGACCCACGCTGCACTTCTTCCACAAGGACGATCCCGATCTGGCCGCCGTGTGGAAGGACCTGCCAGAGTACATGGTGAAGACCCTCGCCCACATGAACGAGCACTACGGCGAGTACCCTTGGCCGCAATACAGCTTTGTGCAGGGGGGCGATGGTGGCATGGAGTACCCGATGCTCACGCTCATCACCGGCAAGCGCCGCATCAGCAGCTTGGTGGGGGTGAGCGTGCATGAGTTCGTACACAGCTGGTACCACGGCATGTTGGCGAGCAACGAAGGCCGCTTCGCGTGGATGGACGAGGGCATGACGCAGTATGCTTCCAGCAAGGTGATGCAGGAACTCTTCCCCCGTCCGGATCCACTGCACGCCAGTGCCTACCGCGGCTACGAGGCACTCGTGGAAAGCGGCAAACACGAAGCGCCCAGCATCCATGGCGACCACTTCCTGACCAACATGGCATACGGCATCACGGCCTACAATTTTGGCGAAATGTTCGTGCACCAACTCGGCGCAATAGTGGGGGAGAAGACCCTCGCGGGTGCCATGCTGCGCTACACGGAAGTGTGCAGGTTCAAGCATCCCGAGCCCATCGATTTCGAGCGGGTGATGGAGAAACAGAGCGGACTGGAACTGGACTGGTATTTCGACCAGTGGATCAACACCACCCGCACGCTGGACTACGGCATCCGCGGTGTGTTGGAGGTGGACGGCCAATTGCAGATCACCTTGGAACGGAAGGGAGAGATGCTGATGCCGGTGGATGTCGCCGTGGAAGACCGGACCGGGAACCTGACGGTGTACCACATCCCGCTTTCGTTGATGCGCGGTACGAAACCCGAGGACAGCGAAGAGTGGTCCTTCTCCACGTTGCCGACCTGGCAATGGACGGACCCGCACTACACATTCTCGGTACCCGGCACCATGGCGGGGCTCGCTTCGGTCACGCTAGATCCCCTGGACCGTACCGCTGACATTGACCGCAGCAGCGACCGGGTGGAGATGCCGGATGGGGCGGGGGGATTTGTACGGCCATAGGGGGATGTGTCGAACTTCCTGTCCGGATCGGTGGGGTGGTGTTAGTCGATGCCAGGACATGGGTGCCTCCATTAGTTTGGAGTTGGCGAACCCCATGGGACTACTTCATCACAACTGAGTCGGACTTGCTGACATATTCAAATACATGCCGTGCTGATCTTCTGTAGGTGTAAAAGGGAGGAATGTGCGGTGAGTAGATCCCGCCATATTGCAACCTGAAATGATCCGGTACAGAGTCCGCTTCGATCAGTTGTGCATAGAAGGGCTTGCCGACAAAGTCCTTTACATCCTTGATGAAGACAGGATCTCCCGCATTCATATGGAATAATCCCATATCCAGGAATAAGCGTGGTTTGTGATCAGGGAAAACAAAATCAGGAACCAGTTGGAAGTAGAAGGACTGCTTGCCAACCGTGACCATCGTATCAGTGCCTTGCGTGTAGAAATACACGATGTACGATCCAGGCGTAGCATCATCCAGCATTCTATCCAGAGGGAAGTCAGCCGCGTATATCTTCAGGATATCGTTAAGGTCGCTGCTCGATCCTACAGGCCCGATCTCCTTGACCTCCGTGGATCGGTCAATGTCTTGCAAGTCTTGCTCTGGTTCATTGGCTGAACCACTGCATCCTAAAAGATTGCTGCCGATCAGCATCATGAGGTTTAAGGAATGGTTGCATTTCATTGGCGTGAATCTAAGGTCACCTACCACCAGTGGAAACTGGAAAAAAAAAGGTTGGCATGAAAACCGATCACCCCCCACACCACTAAGCGATGTGAGGGGTGAGTTGCATTTCATCCTGATCCTGGTGGCTCACGCCATCACTCCTTCGTCTTTGTGTTCATTCACCAGCTTGTGCTGTAATTCCACAGGCACCTGCTGGTAGGCATGGAAACGCTCGGTGTAGGTACCGCGCCCTTGGGTGAGGCTGCGGAGGGTCGTGCTGTAGCGGTCCAGTTCAGCGGCGGGGGTCAGGGTCTTGATCACCTGGAAACGGCCGCTGCTGTCCATGCCCATCACGATGCTGCGGCGCCCTTGGAGGTCGGTCATCACATCGCCGAGCAGATCGGTGGGCACGCGCACTTCCAGTTCCTGGATGGGTTCCATCAGTTGCGGGTCGGCGTGTTCAAAGGCGTCCTTGAAGGCCATCATGCCGGCGATCTTGAAGCTGATGTCGTTGCTGTCCACCGGGTGCATCTTGCCATCGTGCACCACCACGCTGATGTCGCGTGCCGGTGATCCGGTCAGTGGGCCGCGCTCCATCTTCTCCATGATGCCTTTCAGGATGCTGGGCAGGAACTTGTTGTCGATGACACCGCCCACGATGCAATTGTAGAACACCAGTTTACCGCCGGTGGGCAGGTCGTGCACCTCCTTGCCGCGCACGCTTACACCCACGGGGTCGGGCATGCCTTCGTGCCAGGGTTCAATGCGCAGGTGTACCTCGCCGAACTGCCCGCTGCCGCCGGTCTGTTTCTTGTGGCGGTAGCTGGCTGCGGCCGCTTTCCGGATCGTTTCGCGATAGGGTATGCGCGGACTACCGAACACCGGTTCGACCTTGTAGTGGTGGTCCAATTTCCACTTCAGCAGGTTCAGGTGCAGGTCGCCCTGGGCACCGATCAACTGCTCACCGGTTTCGCGGTTGTACTTCAAAACGATGGTCGGGTCCTCCTTCTGGATCTCCATCAGCGCCGCATGCAGCTTCTCTTCCTGCTTCAGGTCCGTGGCCCGCACGGTCTGCCACAGGCGTGGGGCGGGAAAGTCGATTGGGCGCAGCTTCACGGAAATACCCGGTGAGTGCAGGGTGTGTGCGGTGGAAGTGTCCTTCAGTTTGATGGTGCCGCCGATATCGCCCGCCGCCAGTTGCTTCACCGCCTTGCGCTCCTTGCCGTCCACGATGAAGAGCTGGTTGAGGCGTTCGGTGGTTCCGGTGTTGTCGTTCACCAGGTCCATGCCTTCCTTCAACTCGCCGCTCATCACCTTGAAGAGCGTGATGTGCCCGGCGCGCGGTTCGATCACGGTCTTGAAGGTGAAGAGCACGGTAGGGCCGTCAGCCTTGCGTTCGATCATACCGCCTTTGGCCGCCGTAGCACCAAGCGAAGGCGAGCCATCGGCCAGCCGCGCCGGTGGCATGTCGATGGCGCAGGGTGCCACGTTGTCGATGAAGCCCATCAGGCGGCCGCTTCCCATGTTGCGCAGCGCGCTGAGGCAGAAGACGGGGAAACAGGTACGTGCCATCATGCCTTTTTTCAGGCCGATGCGCATCTCATCCTCGTTCAGTTCGCCGCGCTCGAAGTACTGCTCCATCAAGGCCTCGTCGTTCTCGGCAGCTTTCTCCACCAATTCCTTGTGCAGCGCTTCGGCGCGCTCCTTCTCGCTGTCGGGGATCGGCTGCTTCTCCGGCTTGCCACCCTCATCCTTGAAGACGTACATCTTCATCTTCAGCAGGTCGATGATACGGTGGAAACCTTCGCCCTGCTCCACGGGGTACTGCATCACGGTGACCGCGTTGCCGAAGTGCTCTTTGGCCTGCGTCAGGGTCGTGTCGAAGTCGGCGTTCGCATGATCCAAATGGTTCACGGCGATCATCACGGGCCGGTCGTAGTGCTGCATGTGTTCCCACACCAGGTCCGTACCCACCTCTACGCCGTGCTGGGCGTTCAGGAGGAGCACGCAGGTGTCGGCAACGCGCAGTGCGGGGATGGTCTCGCCCACCAGGTCATCGAGGCCCGGTGTGTCGATGATGTTGATCTTGTAGTTGCGCCACTCTGTGTGGAGCACGGTGCTGTACACGCTGCTGCCGCGTTGGTGCTCCAACTCGTGGTGATCGCTGATGGTATTGCTGTCCTCGATCCGGCCGCGGCGTTTGATCAGACCCGCTTCGAAGAGCATGGTTTCGGCCAGCGTGGTCTTGCCGCTTCCGTGGGATCCCAGGAGCGCAATGTTCTTGATGTGTTTCGCATCGAAGGTGTTCATGGCAGGACAGGGGTTTGGTGGGACAGTGGGTTGATGCCACCGTGGAGGTCCCGCCCTGCCATACGCCGACCAGGATGGGACGCGCGGAGGATGGGTTGAAGATAGATGCCCGGACCCCGGAAAAACAAGTGGCCATCCGGTCGGGACTTCAGCGCACAAAAAAGCCCTGCTGTTGGCAGGGCTTCGCAGAGTGAGATGGCGCTCGATCAGGTCAACACCTCCATGGAACGGATGCCTTGCAAGCGCTTGAAACGAACGACCACTTCCTCATAGCTACCCGGCAGGTTCAAGTCTTTTGCCGGATCGATCGTCAAGCCCTGATCCTCGCACAGGTTGGAATAGGACCGCTCTGCCTGCTGGTCGTCGTTCCCGTCAGCACCTTCCGGTGCGGACTGCTGTGCTTCAAGGCCTGGTTCCATGTTGCGTTGTGTGGAATTGCGCTGGCGGTGGATCGATACTGGATGCCCCGCCCGCTGCGGGTACGAAGGTAACATGGTGCCACTCGGCTTGTAAAGAGGGCGGCTGAATAAGTTCCACTATCCTGTGCAAGCCGCAGACTCCCTGGCCCGAACTTTGGCTGCGGTGATCGATCCAATAACCTGTGCGAACCAACCTGTTCCCCATGCTTTCAAGATCCCTGCTTCTCGCCGCCATTTCCATGTACGCAGTGGGCTCCGCTGCGCAGTACAACGACAAGGGAACTGTACACATCGCACTGGGGGCCACCATCGGCGCCTATGCCACCGAGTACGACCAGACCATCAATGTGCTCGGCTTTCCCCTAAGGACCACAAATAGTGGTGGTGCGGCCACCCTCACCGTACCCATCGAGTTCCATTACGGCCTTGCCAGGATCTTCAGCCTGGGGATCTATGCGGAACCGGGCCGCTACGTGGATAGTGTGGCAAGCCGCCGGAATGCCATTTCCATGCTGGGTCTGCAGCCACGTTTCTATCTCGTCAACATGGACCGTTTCGCGTGGATGGCCGGCCTGCAACTGGGGGTGACCCGCTTGCAGATCGATGATGAGGAGACCCCCGGCAGTCCCAAGAGCATGTATCGTGGCGGTCATTTCGGGCTGAACACCGGAGTTGGCTTCCTTTTCACGGATGCCTTCGGGTTGCAGTTACAACTGCGTTATCTCGCGAACACGTTGCCACTGCGTGAATATGAATTGTATGGCCAGAACGTCGCCCTCGACCTCGTGGATGCGGAACTGCGTGCGAACGGCATCGGTATCCAGGCCTCCCTCAATTTGTGCTTCTGACGCGCCTCATAAAGTCTACATTTGGACCGCGCAATGGTGCCCAAGGGGTATGCGGTGAAGCGGTGCATTCCGAGCCACCCAACACCCTGAAGGAGAATAGGGAATCCCGTGTGATCCGGGAGCTGTTCCCGCAGCTGTGAACCACTGACGCCTGTTGTGTGATGCCACTAGCCCGGAACATCGGGTTGGGAAGGTGCAGCAGGTAGGGTGGCAAGCCAGAAGACCTGCCGATGCGCATGAAACAATGGCCTCGGGAGCGGGCCAGGTGTGCATGGTGCTGCGGTCCCGCAGGCCGGTATCCCTTGCTTTTCCCAAGGTCTTCACCTTAACCTGCTGCTCGGTGAAAGCAGCGCAAACTTCCTTACAATGATGCGTTCAATTCTTTCGGCCGGCATGCTGGCCATGGTGCTCCAAGGGGGTGCCCAATCGTACGTCCACCAGGTGGTGGTGCTCAACGAAGGCTTTTTCGACTATTTCGATACACAGGAACAGGTGGTACCCGTAAGCATTGGAAGCTATGATCCGGTGACCGGTGCCTACCAGACCGTAGCAACACTGACAGGACCCCGATTCGGAAGTGATGTCCTGCTCCACGATGGGAACATCCTGGTGGCTGCTGATGATCGTGTGTTGCGCTATGACGCCGACAGCTATGAATTGCTGGCCGAGGCCATGGTGACCGGGGTGCGCAAGTTGGATGTATGGAACGATCAGCTCTTGCTGACCCGGGGAGAACTGGGCGGTCTGGACCACTACTTCGAAGCCCGGGACCGCAATACGCTGGATCTTCTCTACACGATCGGACCTGATGAAGGCATGTTGTTCTCTGCCGAGGATGTCCTCGTAGTGGGCGACAAGGCCTATCTCGCGGTGAACAATGCTTTCGACTGGGATAACGTCGTGGGCCGCGTAGGTGTGGTGGACCTTGCCACAGGGACCTATGGTGCGGAAGTGGACTTGGGACAGGATGGCCTCAACCCCGAGAAGCTCATGGTCCAGGACGATGCGCTGTTCGTTTTCAACAACAAGGATTTCATGGGCAGCAGCATCAGCCGTGTGAACGTGTCAACAGCTTCCTTGGCCTATACGACGAACGTGGCCACCAACAGCGGGTGTGCCGCCTCGGTCATGGCGGAGGACAAGATCTACTTCATGGAGTACGCCGAGGAACGCCTTGCACGCTTCGATGTCTTCAGTGGTCAGGTGCTCGACACCCTTTTAGGCAGCCCTGCGGTATATGGCCTCGTCCACGACCCGATCAATGAGTTCCTGTACGCCACCACCACGGACTATTTCAGTTCCGGTGACCTGCATGTGCTGAACATGAATGGCCAGGTGATAAGCACCGTGGCGGTCGGTGTGGCCCCGGGGAACATGGCGCTCGATATCCGAAGCAATACGGGTATTGAGGAGGGAAGCTCAGTGATCTACCGTGTATTCCCGAACCCGGCCTTGGGTCAACTCACCTTGCACGGTACACTACCAACGGGCTCCGTGCGCGTGTCGGTGCAGGACGCATTGGGCCGGACCGTGATGAACGAACAGCGTCCGCTGGGGGACTATGCAGTACTGGACATTGCCGATCTACGCGCCGGCATCTATCTGGTACGCCTGAACGACGGCAGGGCTGTGCGTTTCACCAAGTTGTGATCGATCGCTGGTAGGAACCGGTCCATTACATTTGCGCCCCATCGTTGTCACCCCGAGCCTGCCTGTCGGCAGACAGGCGCGGCCGAAGGGCGACAACGATGGGGCATCAGCCTCCTTAGCTCAGCGGTAGAGCAGCTCATTCGTAATGAGCAGGTCTTCGGTTCAAATCCGAAAGGAGGCTCACCTGGAACAGCGAGCCCTCCAACGCAAGTTGGGGGGCTTGTTCGTTGAAGCGACCGGTCCTATCGATCCAACAGGTCCGCTGCTTCGCGTGCCACCCGGATGCCGATGGCGACACCCATACCACTGAGACCAGCGGCTACCACCATGCGCTCGCCGATCGGTTCCACCAATGGTTCCTTGCCTAGTTGCCGGAAGCCCATGATCCCGCTCCAACGTCTGGAGATCTGGAACTCCGTGTCGGGCAGGATCATTTCCCGAAGCAAATGCTCCAATCGGTCCTGTATCAAAGGGGTGACACCATCCGCCGAGGTGCTCTCCCCGGCCTTGTCGAGCTCGCGTCCGCCGCCCAGCAGGACCGCCCCATCGAGGTCACGGAAGTAGTAGAAACCCTCCCCGAGATGGAACGTACCATTCAACCGCAAGCCGGGTATGTGGTCAGTGAGCAATACTTGTCCCCGGGCGGGCAAAACGTCCACGTCTGGTAATAGCGCCCGGCTGTATCCGTTGGTGGCGATGACCACCCGTGATGAGCGCAATTGTGTGCCGTTGTTCAAACGCAATTCCACATGGCCGGGTGTTTCCTCAAGACCTGTCACCTCAGTGGTCCCGCGGAACAGTACCCCTTCGGCCTGTACGACCCGCAATAAAGTGCGCATGAGGGCCCCGCTGTCCAAGGCGCCTTCAAAGGGCGTGTATGCCACATGCTCCACACCCCGGAATCCGAAGCGTTCGCTGGCGCCAACCTCCCAACGGAAGGCATCGCTTCCAAGGATCGGACGCAACTCGGCATTGAGCCGATCGAACCCCTCGGCCACCGTGGTGTACAGCGGATCGTTCACCCCGAAGAGTTCATGCCCCCCACAAGCTTTGTAGCCGATCGCCGCATCGCCCAGTTCCTGTCGCAGGTCCTGCAAACCTTCCCAGCGACGGGCGACCCTGGAAATGGCAGCGGACTCGCCTTCCAGGTCGATATCGGCCAACAACTCGCTCGGGCTCCCGAAGCACGCGAATCCTGCGTTGTTCACGCTGGCCCCGACCGGGAATGCACCCCTTTCCAAGACCAGGACAAGGTGTTCCGGATGCTTGCGTTGGTGGAAGAGGGCGGTGAACAGACCTACGATACCGCCACCCACCACGGTAAGGTCGGGGACCTGTTCGAAATGCTGCGCTCGCCAAATACTCCACATGTCCTTGTGCGCTCCCAGGACCCCGGGTCCGTCACGCGCGTCCAAAGATGTCGTAATTTGCGGCATTCCTTGTTGGACCTGCAAGCTCGGACCAGGACCTTGAGAGTACCATCGGCATCAACCTGCATCATTCGTTGGTGTATGCTTTTAGTGGCATGCACCGGCTTCGCCGTAGCACATGCCCAGGTCGACAATGTGATGGTCTACGGTACTGTCAAGGACATGTCCTCCTCGAAGAAGCTCGATGGAGTGACGGTGACGGTCTTCAAGAACGGTGGCAAATTGACCGAGGTCATCACCAACGCCAGTGGCAAGTATGAGGTGAACCTGGACTATGGCGGTGACTACAAGGTGATGTGCGCCAAGCCCGGCTTTGTGGGCAAGAACATCACGATCGATACGCGGAACGTACCCGAGGAGGAACGACAGGGGGGGCATGGCATGAACATCGACTTCACCATGATGGTGGAGATCCCCGATGTGGATTTCAGTGTCCTGCTGGAGCCCTTCGGCAAGGCCAATTACATCATGGCCAGTGGCAACTTCGAGTGGGACATGGAGTACACCGCTCAAATGCGCGCGGCACAGGCGAAGTTGCTGAAGGATTACGAGGACAAGAAGAAGCGGGAGGCAGGTGCGGATGCGGAGTTCGCCAAGCTCATAGCCCAGGGTGACGCATCCATGCAGGCGAGCGACTTCCAGAAAGCGGTCGGTTCGTTCACCTCGGCCTTGGGCTTGAAGCCGAAAGATCCCATTGCCACCGCCAAGCTCAGCGATGCGCAGATGCGGCTGACCGAGCAGGAAGGCACCAAGAAGATGGCCCAGGAATATGCGGCGCTGATCAAGGAGGCTGATGCCTTGTTCCTGAAGAAGGACTATGAAACGGCCAAGACCAAGTACGTTGCAGCCCTGGCAGTGAAGGAGGAGGAGCTTCACCCGAAGAACAAGATCAAGGAGATCGACCTGATCCTGGCGGACCTTGCCAGAAAAGCCGAGGAGGATCGCCTGGCCAAGGAACTACAGGACAAGTACGATGCTGCGGTTGCGGCCGCGGACGCTGCGTTCCAGAAGAGCAGTTGGGATCAAGCAGTGGACAAATACACCGAAGCCAGTGGATTGAAGCCAGCGGAGAAGTATCCGAAGGACCAATTGGCGGCGATCGTGACCAAGCGGGCCGAGGAAGCGAAGAACGCGGAGGAGCAAAGGCTTGCCAAGGAGTTGGAGGAACGTTACCAGGCAGCGATCAAAGCTGGTGATGACGCTTTCAAAGCATCGAATTGGGATCAGGCAACGACCCGGTATACCGAAGCGGGCGAGGTGAAGCCTGCGGAGAAATATCCGAAGGATCAATTGGCAGCCATTGCAAAGAAGCGGGAGGAGGAGGCGAAGAAGGCAGAGGAGGATCGTCTGGCGAGGGAGTTGGACGAGAAGTATCAAGCAGCCATCACAACTGGCGACGAGGCTTTCAAGTCCGCATCATGGGACCAGGCCGAAACCGCATTCACCGAAGCCGGTGCATTGAAGCCTTCGGAAAAATATCCCAAGGATCGCCTGGCGGCCATTTTGAAGGCCAGGGAGGATGAAAGTCGGAGGGCCGCTGAGGAAGCGGAAGCCCGTGCGCTGCAGGAGCGTTATGATGCGGCCATTGCGGCCGGTGATGCTGCCTTCAGTGCGGAACAGTGGGAGCAGGCCATCGCCAAGTACACCGAAGCCAGCGAACTGAAAGCATCGGAGAAGTACCCCAAGGATCAGTTGGCGGCGATCCGTAGCAAACAGGATGAACTCGCACGGAAAGCAGAGGAGGCAGAGCGGCAGCGCGAATTAGACGCCCGGTATAACGCTGCGATCGCTACAGCTGATAAAGCCTTCGATAAGGAGAATTGGAATGATGCCATTGCCGCTTACGGCGAAGCATCGGGCATCAAACCAGCGGAGGCATACCCCAAGGAACGGATCGCCAGTGCCGAGGCCCGGCTTGCAGAAGCAGCACGTTCGGCCGAAGAGGAACGCAAGCGGCAGGAACTGGAAGCACGTTACGCCGACCTGATATCGGCCGCTGACAAGGCTTACGACAAGGAGTCCTGGTCCGGTGCGATGAACGATTACAAGGACGCATCATTGCTAAAGCCCGAGGAGGCACACCCCCGGGAACGCATCGCCGAGATCGAAAAACGGATGGATGCGGCGGCGCAGGCCCAAGCCGAGGAGGAGCGCCTGAGACGTGAGGCGGAGGAAAAGAACAAGCGATACAGCGACCTGATCAATGCTGCCGACGGTGCATTCCGTGGCAAGGAATATGAAAAAGCGCGCACCGGTTATGTGGAGGCGTTGGAGGTGAAGCCCGACGAAGCGCATCCGAAAACCCGCATCGCTGAGATCGAGAGCTTGTTGGGCGAGTTGGCCATGCAGGCGGAACGGGAGCGGGAAGCGGCAGAACGGGAGCGGGAAGCGGCAGAACGCGAAGCTGCTGAACGGGCGCGCCAGGAAGAGGAGGAAAGGCAGCGCAACATGGCCCAGGCGGAGATCGACGCGCAGTACAACGCACATATCACCGAAGCGGATAAAGCCTTCGCCGATAGGAAGTGGGACCAGGCCAGGGAGAAGTACAAGGACGCGCAGCTCGTGAAACCCAAGGAAGCCTATCCGCCCGAACGGATCGCAGCGATCGCAAGGGAAATGGAGAACGAGCTCAATGCACAAAGCGAAGCAGAGAGACTTGCCGCAGAACGCTTGCGGGAGGAGGAGGAGCGACTCAGACGGGAGCAGGAGGCTGCGGAGGCCGCGCGCCTCGCCGAGGAACAAGCCCGTCTGTTGGCAGAAGAGGAGCGACTTCGCCGTGAGGCCGAGGAGGCCAACGCCAGACTGTCCGAAGAGGAACAACTTCGTGCTGAACGGCAGGCGGCCCGGGCATTGGACGAACGGTACAACAACACCATTCGCTCCGCGGACGAGGCCCTTGCGCAGAGCGATTATCAGGTAGCGCGAGGTCTGTATGCCGAGGCCAGTGACATCAAGTCCCAGGAGACCTATCCGCTGTCCAAGATCGAACAGATCGACAAGATCCTGCTGGACCTCGAGCGCCAGCGAGAGGAGGAGGAACTTGCCGCGAGGAACAAAATGGAGAGCCGTTCCAACGATCGAACGAAGTCAAGCAGTTCGGTCGACATGCGGAAGGAACAGGAGGCGGAACAGTTCATGCGTGAAGCGCGCGAACGTGAGGAAGCTGAGAAGTACGAACGCATCAAGAAGTTCCGCTCGGAGATCGAACAGACCGACGAAGAGAACAGGGGTTCGGCCGATGCACGTCGCATGCAGGAAGTGTCGGAGAAGCAACGTTTACAGGAACCCGGTGCGGGTTTGTACACCGGCGATCAGAACAGCCGGGTGCGCAATGCCGAGGAACTTGAAGCATATCGGATCGCCCTGGCCCGTGAAGAGGCCGATCGTGAGCGCCGCTCGGGGGAGGGAAGGGATGAACGCTATGCCGAAAAGGTGAGGTTACAACAGGAGTTGACCCAGGATCGGGAGCAGGGTGCTGATTCGAGAATGAGGTCGGCGCAGGAGTTGGAGCGCAGGAAGCACGACCTTGCCGAGGCAGGG
This sequence comes from Flavobacteriales bacterium, assembly GCA_041745875.1. GTDB lineage: Bacteria > Bacteroidota > Bacteroidia > Flavobacteriales_F > PHOS-HE28 > PHOS-HE28. The sequence goes on from JBGTIB010000129.1 coordinate 21,779, forward strand.
TCGGACATGGCGGAAGCTTCTGCCCGACGCGGCAGGGACGCCCGTGCCGAGGCGGTGGACCTGGCCCAGCGTACAAGTGCCATGGAGCAGGAGCGCAGCGCGGTCTTGGACGATCGCCGCCGTTCCGTGGAGGAGGAGAAGCGCGCGCACCGCACGCGTGAGGCCAGCATGGTTCGCGCCAGCGAAAATTCGCGCACGCTGACCAAGCAGCAACTGGATGCCACCCCCCGTGATCAGCCCCGGGCCTTCTCGGACTATACCCGCTCGAAACTGGCCATGGACTACCCCGCCGGTGTCACCGAAGAGAGCTACACCGAAGGCAATAAGGTCATCATTCGTCGTGTGGTGGTGGAGGGGAACAAAGCCGATGAGTACAGCAAGGTCATCGCCAAATGGGGAACCTTCTACTTCAAGAACGGCCAGTCCATCACCGAGGTCATCTGGAGCAGGGAGACCGAACGTTGAACCATTGTTCACGCCGCCGCCGGATGGACGGGGCGTACTAAGGTCCCGCCGAACCGAGCCTTATTTATTGGCCTTCTGGGCGCGTAGTCGCTCGATCAGGTCCACCACTTGTTCGGGTGTCAACTGCTTGGCCACGAACCTTCGCTCAGCGTCCACCACGAACATCTTCGGGGTGCTGTACACGTCATAGGTCTCGGCATAATTGAGGCTTTCGATCGTGGTAAGGTGCGGGATGAACTTGCGCGCATCCTGTTTGGCTTCCTCATACACGGTCTTGGTAAGGCCCACGTTCACCCAGTTCAGGTCATTCTCGCGGATGAACTTTTTCCAATCGCGCAGGAGTGTTTCGTCCACCGCCTTTGCCACACAGTATACCTCGACCCCCATGGCCTTCAACTGTGTATCGTAGACCTCTTTTATCTTGGGGAGTTCCTTCTTGCACACGCCGCAATGGGGATCCCAGAACACGATCACGATGTACTCATTGGGCAGATCGTGCATACCGATCCACTTCTTTTCGGTGGTATCCGTGAGAATGAGGTTCGGTGCCTTGCGCCCCAACGTGAGCGGCGAAAGTTTGCGTGCGCGTTCGCAGAGTTTGTCGAGGCTCTCTTCCGTCATCCAGGTGATCCTGGCCGAGCCTTTCCCATTGCTACAGTAGTAGGTGAGGGCCATGTGTGCGAACACCGCATCCATACCCATGATCTCACTGGTCTCGTACTTGTGCGTGATCGTATGCACCATGTACTTGAAGACCTCTTCGTTGCCACTGCTGCGGGCGATCAGCTCATCGACCAGTTTGTTGATCGTGTCCGGCACCTGGGGGATCACCCGCCCGATGTACTCCTCGAATTTGGTGGCGAAGACCGGCACCCGGGTGATGCGCTCATCGGTAAGGTCGAAGTGGTCCCAGAAATGCCTGCGGTACTGGTAATAGCTTGCGGCACTGTCCATGGTCCCATCAGCCTTCAGCACTTCGGGGAACTCCACCACCATGCTCATATGGACCAGACCGGCCGCAAGCGTGCCCGGATTACCGCTGACCATGTCCTTCTGATAAGCCTTCACGTCCCTGTCCAGGTCCTCCAATTCCCCCCTTATAGCCCCCTTGGCGACCGGGTCATCACTGCTTTCCATCCGGCTTCTCAGTGCATCGCCCTGCAGCTTGCGTGCGTTCAGGAAGCGGATGTAATCCAGGAATAGTTGGTTCTCCGGGGAGTCCAGGACCTTCAAAGCGCCCAACAGGTCTTGCTTGCCAGTGGCCAACTTGATCACCGGTTCATTCACGATGATCTCGAAATACTTGGGCCCCGGAACGACAACAGCGTACATGCCGGCCTTGTACCCGCGGGCACTATTGAAGACGACCTTTCCCTTCGCATCGGCAATGGCCGTATCGGCATAGAACAGCTTGTTCCCGTAATAATTGGCCAGGTAGATCGTGTCAAGGGCGGCACCTTCGATCTGTACCTCGATGGTCCGCTTGGGGCCCTGGGTGGCGGTGGGCGTTTGCGCCATCAGCGCAACCGTGGGGAGTACGAGAAGATGTAATAGTAACGTGGCGCGTTCGATCATGGTCGCAAAAATAGGAGGGTCGAGAACTGGCCGCGCATGACAACAACCGTACCGCCACACGTCCTCAGGCCACCGCGGTCTTGAACTCGTTGGTGGTGTGGAAGGTGATCTCCGGATTGTTGAGCTGCTCGAGGTCAAGCATATACGCACTGGGCGCCATGAACACGGGATTGCCGTCCTTGTCCTCCACCACCTGCTGCGTTTTTACCTGGATGAAGCGTTTTAGAACAGCATCATCGGTGCTCGTCAGCCAGCAGGCCTTGTAGGCGGGGATCGCTTGAAAAGCGCATTTGGCACCGTACTCGTGCTCCAGGCGATAGGCGATCACTTCGAACTGGAGCTCACCCACACAGCCCACCACCTTCTTGTTGCCCGGCTGTTGGGTGAAGAGCTGCGCCACGCCCTCATCGGTAAGCTGGCGGATACCCTTGTCCAGTTGTTTGGTCTTCATGGGATCCAGGTTCACCAACTCCCGGAACATCTCAGGGGAGAATGCGGGAATGCCCCGGAACTGGAAGTCCGCCCCTTCGGTCAACGTGTCCCCGATCTTGAAACTGCCGGTATCGAACAAGCCGATCACATCGCCCGGCCAGGCCTCATCCACAATGCTTTTGCTGGCGGCCAGGAATGCAGTGGGGGTCGCAAAGCGCAACTGTTTCCCCAGGCGGACATGCTGGTATCCGGTGTTGCGCTGGAAGCGACCCGAGCACACCCGCAGGAATGCGATGCGGTCCCGGTGATTGGGATCGAGGTTCGCGTGTATCTTGAACACGAATCCGCTGAAACGCGGATCATCCGGAAGTACTTCGCCCTGGTCCGTTGGCCTTGGACCCGGCGGTGGTGCAATATCCACGAAGGCATTGAGCACCTCCTTCACGCCGAAATTGTTGAAGGCACTTCCAAAAAAGACCGGAGCGATGCGCCCGGCCCGGTAGTCCGTGATGTTCAATGGATCGTACACGCCCTCGATCAGCTCGATATCGGCCCTCAGTTCCTGGGCAGGGTCCACGCCGATGTGCTTCTCCAAGGCAATGTCGCTGAGGTCCCGGATACTGATGCTCGAATCCTCCACCTTCGTCTTACCCGCGTCGAACAGCCGAAGGCCACGATCATGAAGATCGTAGACACCCTTGAACGTGGCGCCGATGCCGATCGGCCAACTCATGGGCCGCACCTTGATGGACAGCTTCTCCTCCAGTTCATCCAACAGATCGAAGGGGTCACGGCCTTCGAGGTCCATTTTGTTGATGAAGATGATCACCGGCGTATCACGCATGCGACACACTTCCATCAAGCGTTCCGTTTGCGCTTCCACGCCCTTGACACAGTCGATCACCAGCACCACGCTATCCACAGCGGTAAGCGTACGATAGGTATCCTCAGCAAAGTCCCGGTGACCCGGTGTGTCCAGCAGGTTGATCAGCTTGCCCCCATAGGCGAAGCTCATGACCGAAGTGCTCACCGAAATACCCCGCTGACGCTCAATGTCCATGAAATCACTGGTGGCACCCCGTCGGATCTTATTGCTTTTCACGGCGCCGGCGGTCTGGATGGCGCCGCCGTAGAGCAGGAACTTCTCCGTCAAGGTGGTCTTGCCCGCGTCGGGGTGACTGATGATCGCGAAGGTGCGGCGCCGTTCGATCTCCTGTGCCAGGCTCATGGGGCGGCAAATGTAACCGTAGGGCGCTGGCATGACGGAGCGGGAACCCATGGATACCGGTTCGAATGACCATGGCGGTGAAGGCAAGGGTCGTATTTTGCGGCCACCTGCAATACGGATCACTTACTGAACCACATGAAGATCATCATCAGTACCATGGCCGCTTTCATGGCGGCAGCCACACTTCACGCCCAGAACGACCTCGTCCTTGACCTCGTCCTCGACCTTTACGGCTCCGAGACGACTTGGGAATTGTTGGACCCCTCGAACACCGCGATCGGAACAGGCGGTCCGTATACGGATGCAGGATCCAATGGCGAATACCCCCAACCACCGGTACAGTTCAACGGCCTGGCGGACGGTGAATACACGTTCAGGGTGTTGGATGATTACGGGGATGGCATGTGTTGCGCATTCGGCAATGGCTCCTACACGTTGACCCATGTGGGGTCGGGTACCATCGTGGCTTCAGGAGGTGTTTTCGGAAGTGAAGAGAGCACCACTTTCATGCTGCCACCGCCGCCGCCTCCTCCTGTGGCCGTAACACCGCTTGCGGTTCAGCTCGAGCAGGTGGCTTCCGGCTTTTCAGGTATCACCGACATCGCCAATTGTGGGGACGACAGGCTCTTCGTGGTGCAAAGGGGTGGGGCCATTCGGATCCTGGATGGTGATGGGAACACCTTGCCGACCCCATTCCTGACGGTACCCAACGTACTTTCCACCGGGAGCGAACAAGGTCTGCTGTCGCTGGTGTTCCATCCTTCCTATGCCCAGAACGGGCTACTCTACGTCAATTACACATCGCCCGGGATCGGTGCGCAAGGCCATTCCAGGGTTTCACGCTTCACGGTAAGTGCGGATCCCAATATCGTCGATGTGGCGAGTGAGCAGATCGTTTACACTTTGGCCCAACCTTATACCAATCACAACGGTGGCGACATGGAGTTCGGGCCGGACGGTTACCTCTATATCGCCTTCGGCGATGGCGGTTCGGCCAATGACCCGGAAGACTACGCACAAACGCACAGCAGTGCCTTGGGTACCATGCTCCGCATCGATGTGGATGCAGGGGACCCCTTCGCGATACCTGCCGACAATCCGTTCGCTTCGGCGGTCGATACGCTTCCGGAGATCTGGGCCACGGGCTTGCGGAATCCCTGGCGCTTCGCCTTCGATGAGCTCACCGGTGATATGTACATCGCCGATGTGGGACAGAACCTGTGGGAGGAAGTGAACCATGTGATGGGCGCTGGTCCCGGGGTCAACTATGGATGGCGTTGTTATGAGGCGAATTCCGAGTTCAACCTGGCCGACTGCGGGCCCGCAAGCGACTACGTGTTCCCCGTTGTCGAGGTCTCCCACGCATCCGGCTGGTGCTCCATCACAGGTGGCCGGGTATACCGTGGCACGGAGTTCCCGCGCCTGCAGGGCATGTACCTGTTCTCCGATTTTTGCGCGGGACAGATCCGCGGCATTCGCTCCGACGGAGTAGGCGGATGGGAAGAGACCCTTTTGTTGAACAGCGGACTAGCACAGGCGTCCACCTTTGGAACCGATGCCCAGAATGCACTGTACGTGGCCCAGCTGAACGGTTTCATTTACCGCATTTCGGATGTGTGCACCGAGGGTCCGCCCACATTGGACCTGAATGACAATTTGCTCACCAGCAGCGGTGGCCTCGATCACACCTGGACCCGGGATGGCGTATTACTGGACTGGGCGCAAGGCAATACGTTGATAGCCGATACAACAGGATCGTATCAAGTGTTCGTGGAGGTGAATGCAGGATGCGTTCTGGCTTCGGAGCCGGTCTTCGTGGCCGGTGTGGGGATCGACGAAACCGCCATGGTCGTTCCCCTGGTCCTTCACCCCAATCCAGCGACCGACCGTATCCGGGTGACGGGACTTCCGCAGGAGACCACCGGTTGGAGCTTAGAGATCCGTGATGCCGCGGGTAGGATATCGCTCACCATCAAGGAGGGCACTGTTCGGAACGACATGCAGTTGAGCACAGGGTCGCTGACCGCTGGCATGTACCTTTTCATGTTGCGCGACCAGGAGGGAAGGGTTCGTTCCACGACCCGCTTCTCGGTGGTCCGCTAGCCGGCCACCCGCTCTTACTAATTCCGAATTCCACCATACCCTGTGTTGGAGGCGACCTTTCGTAGCCTCCAACATTGCGTTGGTACACGGGGATGGCCTATAATTGTACATGATCGAACACATCTCATCATGACAACACGCTATGCACTGCTCGGGCTGGTCGCCATCTCACTGTCAAGGCCGTCATTGTACGCCCAAACCATACTCTTCACAGAGGATTTTGAAGGACCCACACCGGCTTTCAGTTTGAACACGACCGATGTGCAGTCCACCGCCACGGGCGACAACACATGGCTGATCAACAATGTCTATGCAGGTGGGTCCGGTACCATCACCTGTTTCGGCTTTCCACTGCCCTTCACAGTACCTGCCACCGCAGCCCAACCTGCTGGGGTAAGCAGCGCAAACGGGAACTACTTGCATACCGTGAGCGTGGCGGCTTTCACGAGCGGTGTGCTCAACTGCTGTTTCGTGGCCGCCGATGGCCTGTGTTCAGCTGCCGGGAACTACTTCGCTCGGATGTCCACTGACGTGAGCACCGTGGGTTCCGGTGCTATCAGCCTCTCCTTCTGGTGGCTGTGCGGTGGTGGCACGAACAACTACGGGGAGGTGTACTACAGTACCGATCAGGGCAGTACCTGGACCTTGATCACAGAAGCTCCCAACCAGTATCGCAACCAATCAGCCTGGGCGCAGCAGACGATCACCCTTCCAACATTCCAAGATCAGCCGGACCTGCGCTTCGGGTTCAGGTTCTTCAATGGTGTTACGGCCTCTGCGCAGGACCCCGGTTTCGGGATCGACGATGTGATGATCACCGCGGCCCAGGCCGTGCCGAACACGATCGCCACAGGCCTGGTATCGCCGATCGAGGTTTGTGCCGGAGGGACCATCGCTGTCGAATACACGGTCCAAGGCCCGTATTCGCCCGGCAACATCTTCACGGCGGAACTATCCGATGGGACAGGGAGTTTCGCCACGCCGGTGGCGATCGGTACACTGGCATCCACGATCGCCGGCACGATCTCAGGCACCATTCCGCCGGGTACCCCTGCCGGTGCCGGATACCGCATCCGTGTAGTGTCGAGTGCGCCGGTCATCGTGGGAACCGTGAATGCTGTGGATATCACCGTTGGTGATGCACCCTTCGCAGGGATCGATGATGCCATCTCCTTATGCAAGAACAGCGGTAGTTATGATCTCTTCACCTTCCTGGGGATCGGGATATCGACCTGCGGCTCGTGGGTAGGACCGGAGAACCAGCCTATGAGCGGTATGATCGACACGGACACTGACAATGCCGGACCATACACTTATATCACCGACTGTCCCGGAGGATGCCCACAAGATCAAGCAGTGATCACCGTTACACTGGTCAACCCCGCGAATGCCGGCCTCGATGTCAATACGTCGTTGTGCAGCAATGCTCCACCTGCGGATCTAAGCGTTGTTGTTTCGGGTGGTGACGTCACCGGCTTTTTCTTTCAGCAGGGCGTTCCGTTCCAATCGAGCCAGTTGGGCACCTCCGGTTCGTACGCCTTGGAATATGTCGTTTACGCCAATACGCCCTGTGTGAACGACACTGCTGAGATCGACATCACGGTGAACGATCCACCCGATGCCGGTACGAGTACGACGGCCACGTTCTGTGTGAATGCCCCAGCCGTGGATCTGATCACCCTGCTCGTTGGCGCTGATCCGGGTGGCACATGGATGGGACCATCCGGACAGCCGTTCACAGGTATGCTCGACCCTGCCGCCGCATTGGCCGGGTTGTACACCTATGCGGTATCAGGCATTCCGCCTTGCGAGGATGAGCAATCCTTCGTTGCGGTGGTGATCGACCCCTGCACGGGCATAGGGGAACATACAGAGAGGAACGCGCTCCGCTGGCTGGGCCAGGATGCGGCAG
>JBGTIB010000130.1:0-3214 GCA_041745875.1 Flavobacteriales bacterium
CGACGGGACCGGGATCCACCCGGCGGCGATAGCGATCTTTTCCACCGCCGATCGTGCATGGCGGCCGGGCCGGTGCCGCCAGCGAACGCGGGATATGGGAACGGGAAAAGCCCCCGTTGTGGACCGGGGGCTTTCTCGCGATAGTGGGTATTGTGCCCGTGCTCAGGCGGCCAGCCCGCGCACGATCTGGCTCATGGGGCTCATCAAGCCCTTGCGGCCCATGGCCTGCACACGGAACCAGTAGAACTTGCCACTTTCCAGGGCCTCCACCGTGTAAGCGCTGCGGCTGGTGTAGGCCACCAGTTCCCACGCTTTGGGATCGCTGGGGTCCGTGCCATTGGCGAAGACCTGGTAGTTGGTGGCATTGGGCACGCGGTTCCAACGCAGGTCCACGTTGCCCTCGAAGTTGGTGAGCACCGGGCGCAGGTTCTGCACCTCGTCCAGCTGCACCACCGGCGTGCCCCTCTTGCGGACCTGGAAGCCGGCGCTGAGGATCTTGCCCTCATCGCCCTTGCTCTGGGCCTGCACGAAGCCTGCCAGTTCCTTGATCAGGGAGCGCAGGGTGATGGCCGCCGTGCGCTTCTCCTGATAAGGCACACGACCACCGAAGAACAGGACCTGCGTCTCCAGCGCCGCCAGGGCATCGGCCGCCGCTTTCACAGCGTCGAGGAAGCCCTCCGGCAACATGAAGTTCACATTTCCCGTGCACATGTCCACACATGTGTGGGCCTTCAACACCAAGGCATTGTCCGACAACTTTGCTGTACCGAGTTTAACTGTGCTATTCGACATTGTAGTGAGTGTTTGTTTTGTGCCCGGACAATTCCGAACACAGGGCCTTTATCGCGGAAGGCCCACCGAAGGCTTCCGGGCACTAGTGGAAACCCAGGCTCCCGCGGATCTGCGATCCGTGCTCCCCCGGCTGGTGCAGATCTTTGATCCGTTCCTAGTTCTCAGGGCACACGTCATCCCCGACCACCGACCCGTAGCTGAGGTGCGCCATATTGGTCAGTCCGGCCAAGTAAGTCGGTTGCCGTTCAACAGGTCTTGAAGACCCTGGCCGTCCACCTAACTCCGGGTGTATCCCCCGTCCCCCACCTTTGCCCCGCCCATCCCTTCCGCCCCCGCCCATGGACCCACGCGCCACCGCCTTCCTCCGCCTGCTCACCATCATGGATGAACTGCGCGCGCAGTGCCCCTGGGACCGCAAGCCGACCATGGGGACGCAGGCGTTGGTGGACCATCCAGCCTTGGGGGCATGGATATGAACAAATACTATTTCACGTTCTTTGGGTAGGGCCTTATCGGCATCCCATGATCGGTACACTTACTTTGTTACACCGCTGCTAATGCCTGCCAAGCGCCGTTCGTCCACCAGCCCGGCCAAGAAGCCGGTCCGTCTTACCAATCCACCCGTTCAGGAAGTGGTGTACCACATCCGGGCGGTGGTGCCCGCACCGCCATCGGTGAGCGGGATAAAGGCGGACCTGGCCGAGGCGTTGAAGGCCGACTATCCCGTTGCGGAGGACTTCAACCTGTTCCAGCACACCCTTCAGCCTGGTGCCTTGGGCGTGGCATCCATGCAGGTGCAAGGCGGCCTGTTCGGGCTGCGCTTCCGGAACAGGAAAGGCACCCAGGTGGTTCACTTCACACCCACCGGCTTGGTAATGAACTGGCTGAAACCATACCCGGGGTATGATAAATGCATGACCAAGGTGAGGCGGCTCTGGGCCTTGTATGTCAAATACTATGGCCCCATATCTGTTGAGACCGTTTCCATGCGCTACATCGATCGGATCCAGTTACCCCTCGATAATGGATCGGTGAACCTGGGCGAGTACATTTCCATCGGGGCCGGCGTGCCTGCCATCAAAGGCTTGAGCGTTTCGGGGTTCAACCAGGTGTTCGAGTTCATCAAGGCACCGGAGAACATTCGCACCCGGGTGAACCTGGCCACCTTGAACCCCGAGGACCACGTACTGCCTGTTCTGCTGGACCACGAAGCGTTCATCGACCTGAAGGGGGAAAAGGAACGTACCGGCAAAGCGATCTGGCTTGCATTTGATAAAGCACACACATGGAACTGGAAATTCTTCATCGGCAGTCTCACGCCAAGGTGCCTCGCCCTGTTCAAGTGAGCGGGCGCATGTCGCCTCTGGTACACACGTTCGATCCGGACCGGTATTACATCCAGTCCGTGCCCGAGCGGCTCGATCGCCCCATGTTCTCCAAGGAACTGATGGACATGGTGGTGTCCGTGATGCTTTCGGTGTTCATGCGACCGAAGGTCATGGAAGCACTCGGTGGTGTGATCGAGGAGCGTTCAGATGCGGAGGGATATCCACCGGTGGCCGACCTGTCGGTCAAATGGGCATGTCACTTCATCCAGTCCCTTCCGACACAGGTACCGGATCCGGAAGTGGGGGCCGGCCCAAGTGGCGAGGTGTCCTTCGACTGGTACGACGGCCGTGACCACATCCTGAGCGTGGGCATCCACCCGGATGGCACGATGAACTACGCGTACGTGAGCGGGAATGACCGCGCCAATGCCTCGCGCAATTTGGAGAAGGGGCTTCCTGCCTCCTTGCTTGGCATGCTCGATTCGTTCAAACTGGAAGTAGCTGAGCATGCCATCGGGTAGACCTGTTGCGCGCAAGGAGACACTTGCACGCTTCTCCGTTTACAGTTATGAGGTCCAGAAGGACGGTTCGCCCAAGGTGGATCTATTCCTGCCCGATCGATCACGGACCGTATCCACCTTCCGCATTGACGGACTTTCCAAGGGCGAGTTGAAGGAGATCAACAACATGGTCGACATGGCGCGTAGAAAGAAACTGGTGGATTACGGCTACTGCCAACTGAACGCCGGCCAAGTGCTTGATCGGGGATTCACACTGGACCCGAACGATGAGCCGAAGCATCATGTGAACATCGCAGGCTTCCCGGACCCCAGCGCCGATCGTGCCAAGGCGCTCCTGCTGGTACAGATCGCAGGGAAGCTCACCGACACCCATTTGAAATAGGCCGCGTATCTGGATGGCCTCGCATCCATGCGAGAAGGCCAACCACGTGCCCGAGTACATGAAGAACCGGAGGTCTTCGTTCACTGGGCCAACCTCCAGAGGTATTCTGCAAACGGCTACATATTGCCGTCCGCAGGGCAAACGCATCTAAATACTTCGGCCGGCGTGTGATATGAACATATGCATGTGAT
>JBGTIB010000131.1:0-27143 GCA_041745875.1 Flavobacteriales bacterium
TTCCCGACATTGAGAATGTCGATCTGGAGAAGTACCCGCTCTATCGGAAGGCCACCCCGATCACGTTCGTGGTGGGTCCGGGTGAGACCTTGTTCATCCCGTTCGGGATCTGGCACACCGCGAAATCGCTTGAACCGACCATCTCCGTAGCCTTCGATCTGCTCAATGCACACAACTTCCCCCTCTTTCTGAAGGATGTATGGGGATTCAAGAAACGGCAAGGCGTGCTGAAGGGTGTTGCAGCAACCGGGTACGCCGCCGTGGGTGGGGCCCTGTGCACCCTTGGCGATGCCTTCGGTGTGCGCAGGGACAGCGGCCACCTCTAAGCAAGCCGGTTGTAAGAGCCCTGCGGACGCTGTGTCCGCAGGGCTCTTACTTTCCAACGATCAGTGGATCCGTGCAAGGTATTTGTCCTCCAAGGCACGCATGGCGGTCCGCTGCGGTGCGGTCTTGTCGCCATGCCCAAGCAGATGCAACATTCCATGCACCATGACCCGGTGCAACTCCTGTTGCGCACTTGCGCCGAAGTTCGACGCGTTCTCCCTGATGCGGTCGTAGCTCATAAGCACATCGCCAGAGATCCCATCTCCGGTTTGGCCGTCGAAGGTGATCACATCGGTATACTCGTCATGCCCGAGGTATTGGCGATTGTATGCCAACAAGGCTGTGTCGTCCATCAACACGAAGGTGAGCCCGTTGATGCGCGTTCCATGATCGTTCGCCACACCCTGCAGCCAGCGTCTCAATCGCCCCCGCTCCCGGAAGGCATCGGGAACCCCCAATACCTTGAACGAGATCGGCTCCATGTCAAGGGGTCATTCCTGCACAGGCTCCAAGCTGAACGACAGCGTCACGGTCGCTCCGTTGTCTGCGAAGTCCACTGTATCAGCCAGGGCGCGCATGAGGAATACCCCACGTCCATGAGGTTTCTCGATGTTCTCCGGATCCGTGGGATCGGCCAGATGATCATGATCGAAACCAGGGCCCTGATCCTGGACCATGAAGATGAGATGCGCCTCCTTTGCCTGGTACCCTATGGTAACGCTTTTGGATGCGTCCAGGCGGTTGCCGTGATGGATGGCATTGTTCACCGCCTCGGTGATGGCGATGAGGATATTGCCATATCGGCTTTCGTGGACGTCATGCCTGGAACAGGCTTCATCAATGAGCTTCTCGGCCAAGGCGATGTTCTCTGCTTTGGCGGGGAAGTCGATACGCTGGGTGAATTCCAACTCTTCGGTCAAGGCTCCCATGGTTCGGTTCAGGGTCGGTCAAATGTACCGAAATAGGCATTTACGCGATCCCGGTAATACGGCTTAAGTCCCGGAGGTACGGTTCGTAACAATTCCGCTTCGCGTGCCTTCCGGCGTTGGTAGTCGAAGTACTGGGCTGGATCGGGAGGAGGTTGGTCGCTGGCTTCGTTGCTGGTACGTTTCTGATCAAGCTCGCGCTCTCGCTCGGCCTTCTCGTGTTCCAGCAGACGGGTCATGATCTCCTGTTGGCGATGCATGGTTTCGGGCGTGAGGTTCTTCTTCACAATGTCCTTCTCCTGCTTTTCCATCTCCTCGGCCAGCTTGTTCAACTCATTGCCGGCACCACTGCCATCCTGGTTCAACTCCTGGGCCATGCGCTGCATTTCCTTCCTGATGGCGGCCTGTTGCGCAGCAAGCTGGGCAAGCTGCTGGCTCATACCTGGCATGCCCATGCCGCCCGGGTTCTGTTCGCCCGGTTTATCCCCGGGCTTCTTGCCGCCTTTTTCCATCGCCTTGCGCATCTCTTCCAACTGCTTTTGCAAGGCCTGCTGCTGGGCTTTCATCTTGGCCATGCCCGGCTTGCTTCCCTTTCCATTGCCCGGTTTGCTGCAATTGCCACTTCCCGGCATCTGGCTGTTCATCTGCATCATCATTTGCTGGAGCGCCTCATCCAGTAGCAGTGCGAGGTTGTTCAAGGAGGTCATGGCATGTTGCTGTTTGTCAGCCGCCATGGGTTTGAAACGTTCGTTGGCGCGTGCCTCGCCGAGGTGGTTGGTGGCATCGTCCATATATGCGTTCACCGCATTCATCTCGCGGTTCACGATGCTTTCCAATTGCGGCACCCGTTTGCTCAGGGCGAAGAGCGAATCCTCTATCACCTTGGCATCATCGCGAAGCTTGCGCTGCTGGCGACCATGTGTTACGAAACGGGGATCGCGGATGTGGGTGGTGGATACCTCCCCCATGACGGCCTCCTGATCGAAGCTCAACTGAACGATGTTCTCCAATAACTGGCGCAAGGCATCCATATCCTCCTCCTGCTGTTCCTGAGCGTTGCTTTGCATCGCGGTCTGCATCTGGAAAGCGAGTTGTTCCATCTTCTCTGCCGCATCCTTCTGCTTTCCGCTGGCCTTCTGGTTCTGTTTTTTTTCGAGCTGTTCGCTGCTCTGCTGTTGATCCTCGCTGATGCTCTCTTCCTGTTCACCGGTGTCGGGCAGCTCCAGTGGGGTCTCCAGTTCGGCGTTCTTCTCTTCAAGATCCTCGATCTCCTCACGCAGTGCCTCGAACTCCTTGTTCAGTTCTTCCTGCTCCGCTTTCAGTTCTTCCTGGGGGGTCTTACCCGCTTCGCTTTTCTGTCCCAGTTCCTCCTGCTTCCGGGCCAGGTCCTGCAGTTGCTCAATGATGTCCTCCGCCTTTTGTTCCACCTCCATCTGCTTGAATTGTTCCAGCGCCCGATCAAGCTCCTTCTCGATATCCTCCTGGCTCAGTTTCATATCCTTCAACTGCTCCTGAAGCAGGTCCTTGTCCAGCTTCTCCATCAGCTCGTCCATCTGTCGGTACAGCTCCTTCATTTCCTCGCTCAGGATGTTCTCGAAGAGCTGCTGCACTTGTTGCTGCTTTTCCATCAGACGCTCGTCCATGGCACGGAACTCTCGTTGTTGTTGTTGATCCTTCCGTAGTTGTTCACTGTTCTGTTCAATGCGTTGCTGAAGGTCCTGTTGCCGCTGCATCACATTCTCAAGCTTCTGCTGGTCCTGCCAGTTCACCTCCTTTTTTTCCAACAACTCGCGCCGCAACTTTTCCAACTCCTTCTGCAGGTCCTGTGCTTCACGGATGTCGTCCTTCATCCGATCCTTGATGACGTTGCTCTGCTGGTCCTGCTGTTCGGCCAATTCCTTGAGGGTGGGGGCCGCAAACACCTGCGGGGTGCTGCGGGCGCTCTTGCTGCCGTTCACACCATCGTTGTCCCACACTTCGAACCAATGTTCGACGCGGTCGCCGGGAGCAATGGAGAACCCGTAGAGGTCCCAACTATGATAGAATTCCTGACGGGTATTGCGTGGGTCTATTCGTAGTTCAACGGTGCCGTTCTTCAGATCCTCCGGCACACTGTCTCCACCGTTCGTGAAGCGATAATGGAACAGCAGGCGCTTGAATCCATGGTCGTCCCCGATCTCACCACGGTAGAATATCCGCTTCAAGGCCGAACTGTCGGTCCGCGTTTCAACCTGGATCGTGGGATGGAGGTCGGGGATGACCTCCACACGGTACTGCAGGCCGGTAGCGGCACCGTCCTCCAGCGGGTTCGGTAATTCGCCCAACCTAGGGACCATGCGGTAACTGCGATCGGAGAGGAACCGCCGCGTTGCCTGGAAGCTCCCGCTGCCTTGTGTCACCAGGGTGGTATCGTCGAAGACCAGGTCCAGTCGATCCGAACTGCGGGCGTTCATGCTCCATGTGACACGTGTCCCCTGGGGGATCGTGAGATCGCCGGTATTCTGTACGGTGATGGATGGCTTGCCTAAATAGGCCGGATGATCCAGCACAAGGCTGAAATCCAGCAGCATGGGGTGGGGGGTCGTGCGCAACGTCCATGTCTCGCTATGATGTCCCTCGGCGGTAAGTCTGAAGGATCGGCTTTCCTGCACATTGCGGAACCGGTACATGAAGCTGTTGGCGTCCTTCTTCACCAGGGGGATGCGCTGCCCATCCAGCTCCAGGTCCACCTGTTGCGGGATGATGTCACCATCCATGCGCACCAACAATTCGAAGTCCTGCTCCTCAGGTACCTCCAGGACATCATTCATCAGCACGAAGCGGAATGGTGCTTCGGGGATGAACTCGCTTCCGTGACGGATCAGTCGCTGTGTTGGTCCGGTGATCAAGCTGGGGGCGGAGAAGAGCAGTACCATGAGGACCGCCAGCGGGGGAAGCGCATAACGCAGGTACCTCGTATTGCGGCGCAGGTCGATCGCGTTGGAAAAAGGGACAGGCCCGAGCTCGCGGCTGCGCTGTTCGATCGCGGCATCGATCAGCTCGCGTCGACCGACCTCGTGTGTGGCCATGTCGCGCAACTGCAGCGTGTTCAAGAGTTTGTCCTGTACCTCGGCGAAGTGGGTGCCAATGATCCGCGCTGCCTCGGAGTGCGAGATCACCTGCCCCAAACGGAAGAGCTTTACCAACGGGATGATCACGAAGCGGACCAACACAAGGCACATGGCCCCCAATGTGGTCCAGAACAATACCGTACGGGCTGTGGTGCCGAAATGTCCCAGACCCTCCAATAAAGCCACGGCAAGGAACACACCGACCAGCAATCCCACGCTATACAATACGCCACGGATCAGTTGGTCCTTGTAGAACTTTCTGATGAAGGCATCGAGTTTGGCAAGAAGCTGATCGTGGTCCGTTCGCATGGTGCTGGCAAGGCATCAACGGGCATGCCATTGCGCTTGTTGCAGAACAAAGCTACGGAAGGCGCCGGTTGCACTATGCGTAACGAGGTGCCACCGCTGGCGGTTCCCTCACTGCACGATCAGTCGACCGGTGCGAATGTGCACCTGGTCGCGCACCTGTAAGAGGTAGGTTCCTCCCACCAGATCGACCAATAGAGCAGCGCGGACCTTTCCATCCACGACCGGCCGGCGCTCAATGTGCACCGTGCGTCCGGTCATGTCATACAGCACCAGGTCCACGGTACTCCCGACCACGCCCTCGGCCTCCACCGTGAACAGGTCCTTTCCGGGGTTGGGGTGGACCCGAAGTGCACCACTCAGCACATGCTGCTCGACCAAACCCACCGTGTTCAATTCGAATTCGGCCGTGATCTCACAACCGTTTCCAGCATCGACGATCACCGAATACGACCCATCGCCAAGTGTGAGAATGAATGATTGATCGGCATCCGGGATCGGGGTCCCATTGTAGCTCCAGGCATAGTCATTGAAACCACTGGGAACCGAAAGCACGTTACCGTTCCGAACTATGCTGATCTCCGGGCACACCACCACCGCGTTGCTGCTGGCCGAACAACCGTAGCCATCGGTACCGACAACGGAGTATACCCCCGGCCCCGAGGGAGTGTGGCAAGGGCCCGTTGCATCCGTGATCGTGTCACCATCCAGGAACCAGAGATATCCCACCACGCCGGGAGTATCCACGCAGAGCACGCCATCCAACTGCGCGTTCAGCACCACGACCGGGATGGGGAACACCACAATGGAGTCCGTATCCGTGAATTGTTGCAGCACGTTGAGGCCTATGGAAAGGCTGCCATTGGTCCCACCAGCCACATTGAAGGGATATGATCCCGGTCCGGTGAGTGATATATTGTAGGTGCCAAGATGGTCGTTCTGACTGATGAAGTCCTCGTCCCAGAAGCCGATGTTATAGGGCGGGTTGTTCAATGGCAACCCTAGGTTGCTCCAAGTATTACTGGTGGTACCGTCAGCGGTGTTGCTGGTGTAAGCATTTCCGGAAGCATCGGTCAGTACGAAATATAGGTCGGGGCAGGTGCCGATGAATGGCGTACCGCAATTGCACAACGGCTCTTCCACATCCCCGCACCAATTGTCATTCACGCCTGAAAGGGTCACAGTGTTAAGCACGTATCCACTGACGGTGGTCCCCAACTGCACCAAGTAGGTCCCTGGAGTATCGTAGGTCTGGACGGGTGGGGTGGCCAGTGTACTGCTGTTGCCATTCCCCAGATCCCAGTTCCATGTGGTGATCTGTGGGGAGGCGTCGATCAAGGCATTGAACGCCACATCCACCGATCCACATCCGGTGGTCGGTGTGAACGCGAAGCTGCTGTTCGCCCCTGAGCCCGGTAACACGACCAAGGTGATCGTGAAGGTCTCCGGGGAGTTCACCGGGAAACCACCCACGGACACTGTGGCCACGATGCTGATGGTGATGTCGTACGTACCTGCTCCCAATGGGGTCCCGCAGATACGTGCGCAACCATACTCGCTTTGTGACGGATAGTAGATACCCGTTGGTTCACTGGTCTCGATCGACAATCCGAAGGGCAAGCCTGAGATCCCGGTGATCGTCATCTGGTCGAAGTTCACTGAGAGGCCCGAACCAGGATCACTGAAACTGACCGGCAACCAGAAGGTGATGTCTGTCTCGTAGTACACACCCGCAGTGGCGTCAGGTGGTGCCAACGGACACAATGCCGGGTAGGCCGGAGAGACCATACAGCTCACATCCGCCACGCACCCGGGGCATTGGGCCCATGCCGCGGTGCCTGGGACGAGGGATACAAGGAAGGCGAGTAGCAAGGATCGCGATGGTAGCATGGATGGAGCAGTTGACGGGCAAGATAGTTGGGTTGATCCGCATCCGGTAATTATCTTGTGCAAAGTCGCAGCCCTTCGAGATCATCTGCGGGCAGGAAATCAGGAACGTGGCGATCATCCGGCATCCATTTCGGTCAATGCGCGTCTATGGGGACATGGCATTGCACGATGGGGGAGGGGTCAGGCGATGGTTGATGGGTTTTTGCTGCCTTGCTTTGTCGCACGTTGTACTGGCCCATAAGACAGGGCCCGGATCATTCTCCACTCCCGATCCGGAGTTCCGCAGTGCCTCCATTCACCTGCTCCAGGATAGGGGATCGTTCCACTCCTTGTTCAGTGGACGGCGACGCACCGCACGCATACGATCGAGCAAGGAGGATCATGGCACCCACTACTTTTTGAGCACATCAGCGATCCCCTTGGGTCGGCGCACGGGCTATTACAAGAACACATTGGTCACGCTCAACTCTTTCGCCTATGGGATCACCAACCATTTGGCGATCAGTGGGGGCGTGGACCTCTTCTCGGTCATCTCATCCAGGGTGCGAAGTGCCCGTTGGTATTCACGCGTACAGTTGAGCGGTAGTCTGGGCGACAACGTGCACGTTGGTGCTCAAGCGTTCTATGCGGCGCTTCCTCTGCCCTATGGCGGCGAACAAACGATGGAACTGGATACACCTCCAGGCTTCGGCTCGGGGATGGGTATGATCACGCTGGGCAACGAAGTTCATCAGCTGACCTTGACCGGGGGGGCGGTGTATGACAGTGTGGCGGGCAAGGCGCGCTCGCTGTTCGGCGGAGCGGGAATGGCCCGTGTGGCTCCGAACGTTGCCGTGGTCACTGAACATTGGTGGTTCCCGAATGAGTCCTTGGATTACACCATGCACAGCCTTGGTATACGGATCTTGGGTGATCACCTTGCGTTGGATATAGGGCTGGCTTACGATCGCGAGTTGGCCGTCAGGGTGCTGCCCTTCGGCCTGCCGTTCGTTTCGGGCATTCTCAATTTCTGATGGTGCCGACCCTGGTATGCCCATACCCTATGTCATTGCACGGCCCGACATTAGCATCTTGTCGGCAAGGGCGGTACCTTTGCGGCCCGCCATGAGCAACAAAGGAATTCTCGATCTCACCGACGTCCCCTCCCTGCCTCTGGAGGATGATACCGAAGCGCGCCAGTTCGTTCTGCGCCTCAATGGCGAAAGGGCCCGAATGGAATATGACCGAAGCAGTGATCGCATTTTTCTGACCGGGATCAACGTTCCCCGATCATTGGCCGATCATGGCGTGAGCGATGTACTTACCGAACGTGTGCTGCTCTGGGTGGAAGCGGAGGGCTTGCGGTTGGTGCCGACCTGCCCCGCGGTGAAGGATTACCTGCGTCGAAATACGGCATGGCAGCGCCTCTTGCTGAAGGGCGTTCAGCTGCGGTGAGTGCGTTGGATCAAGGCTGGTGGAACGATGTTCGGCAAGCTGAGGACGGTTCGTAACAATAGGCTGTACAAGCCTGCCCATGCGAACAGGGTCCTGTTCGATGGTCTGCGCATCGTGGGTCGAACTCCCACAACCGAGCAGGCACTGAAGAACGTTATTGAATGGATCAAAGCCTCATTCGATGCCACTCCGGATGGTGGTTCTTCAGCTTACTACCGCTTCGGGTCCGGTTGGAAGGCATCCTACCCCGAGACCACTGGCTACTTGATCCCAACGCTTTATGAGCATGCCGTGTTCAGCGCGGATGATGGCTGGCGGAAACTAGCGACCGGTGCCGCCGATTGGTTGCTGTCCATACAAGCGGCTGAGGGTGGGTGGCAGGGCTTACAGGTGGACCAGAAGGCGGAGCTTCGTGTGTTCAATACAGGTATGATCCTGGATGGGCTTGTGGCGGCATATCGGGTTGAGCAGGATGCCAGGTACCTTGATGCGGCGATCAAGGGAATGAAGTGGACCTTCGATACGATGGATGAGAACGGCTTCTTCAGCAGGTTCAATGTGGTCGGAGGCGGGGCATTCGACACGCTTGTGGTCGCATGCCTGCTGATGGTAGTACAATGCATGGCCAAGGAGGAGCAGGAGAAGTACAGAGCGTTGGCAAAACGCGCGCTCGATGCGCACCTTTCCTTACAGACGGAGAATGGCTGGTTCCGCAAGTGCAACTTCACCGGGAATGATACCGCCCTGCTTCATCATCTGGGCTATACATTGGACGGTCTGCTCATTTCATCTGAAATACTGGGCGATGACACGTACTATGATGCGGCCAGGCGGACTGCGCAAAGGCTCCTCTCCAAGTTCGAAGTGAACGTGGAATTGCCAGCCTATACCAAGGCCGATTGGACGACCCATAATGACCTGGGGTCGAGGCCCTCCCAGTGCCTCACGGGGTATAGCCAGATCGCCATCGTGTTCCAAAAGATCCATGCGCGGGAGAACGACCTTCGGTATCTGAACGCGGCCTTGAAGATCAACGACATCGTGGCTTCCATCGGGAACTACCGTTCGTCCAATGCTGGTATTCATTATGGGATCTCCGGGTCGTATCCGGTGAATGGCAACTATCAACCATTTCAAATGGTGAACTGGGCCGCCAAGTACCATGCGGAATCGCTGCTGTTGTCATTGGGTGCTTGCATGCCCAAGAAGCTAAGCCCATGAAGCAGGTGGTGCTGATCATCGGCGGCCGTTACCAATCGAATGCGTGCGGTTTCATCGGTGAATTCGAGAAGCTCGGTGGCAGGGTCGATCACATCCTTTGCCTGAAGCCAAGTCGCGGGGGCATTCAACGACTCAAGAGTACACTCGGCTTCTTGCGTGTCCTGGGACCAACACGCCTTAAGGCTTGGTCCATACACAGACTATGCAAGGCGTGTGGCATGCAGCAGCTAAGCACCCTGAAAGCACGTTGGAATTACCCGGGCGAGAATTCCTGGGACCTGCTGGAGGACGGCTTCGACCTCTTCGCCCATGCGGAGCAGCGGAACATCCCGATCCATTTTTCCCCGGCATTGACCGAAACGGTCATCCAACGGTTCACTGCGAAGCAGCCTGCGATCCTCCCCATGTACGGAGGTGGGATCTTGCCAAAGGCGATGATCCGGGATCAGCGCGCCGAGTTCGTGAACGCACATATGGGCGAAATGCCCCGCTATCGCGGCATGAATGTGCTGGAGTGGGCCATAGCCGAGGATATGTCTCCCCAAGTGGCCGTTATGGTGATGAACGAGAAGATCGACGGCGGCGATGTTATCTGGCACCAGAAGATCCGGGTTGATGGAGCCATCACCATCGCCGATCTTCGACGGACCGGATACCAGCATTGTTTCCAGGCCATGGCCCAAGCGGTGTTCCGGTACCAGCGCGATCCATCACTAAGGACGCCACAACCACCCGGTGCACGTTACTATTACCGCATGCATGAACGCATTCGGAAGATCGTGAACGCGAAGCTTCTTGCCGGTTCTGTGTCTTAAGCACGCATCAGTTCGGCACCAACTGCAATTCCAGCGTACCGCCCTTCTCTCGCAGCCACAATTCATCCTCCTTCAAACGCAGGATCTCGTAGGTCGCGTCCGCCGCATCGTTCTCGAAGTCAAGGCTTAGGTCCTCATTGTTGTTCACCAATTCCCACGATCCGTTCGTCTGGAATTCGAAGGTGAGATCACCAAGGGTATAAAGCGCTGCCAGTGTGGCGGATCCATTCCGCAGCATTTGAAGTTCGTATTGGTCGAAGGATGAGGTCACGTTCTGACCTTCGTTCATGGCGAGGTCGACACGCCACGTGTTGGCGATCCTTTCCTGCTTGGAGCGCAGGCTGAACAGAGGTCCGTCCTCATACTTTTTGCAACTGGTCATCAGCATGCCACCTGCAGGGGTCAGCATGATCAAGGTCCGTGAATGGTTCATTGGTTCGGTTGGATCTGGTTTCTTACACACTTCAACGATCGATCACTGAGGCTTAAGGCGCAGTTCCAGGTCGTCGCCGATCTGGCGTAACCACAACTGGGATTGCGTGAGCCGTTGGATCAGGTAGGTACCGTCGGCAAGGTCTTCCTCGAAGTCGAGCACCAGATGTTCGTCGTTGTTCTCAAAGTGCCACGTGCCTGTGGTCTGTGTGGTGATCTGTACACCAAAAAGCACATACGAAGCATCGAGGGTAGCACCTCCGCCACTGGTCAGCGTCAGCACATACTGGTCGTACTGATCGGTAACGTCCTGTCCATTCTCAGTGGCTCGTTCTATCACCCAGGTGTTCGCGATCCGTTCCGCGCGGGGTGTGAGACTGATGGCTGGGCCATCATCGTACTTCTTGCAGGCAGACAGCGAAAGCAGGCTTGCCGCTGCGAGCAGGAGCAAAGGGGAGAAGGGTCGGATAGTGAGCATGGCTTCAATGATCTTCGGCGCTGTTCGCAGAAATCGAACCCGAACTTTCTCCGTCAGCAATTCGACCGATCGAAGCTCTTGAAGCTCAGCACTCTCGCAGGCCACCATGGGTGGTGGCATCGGTTGGATCGTACTCCAAGGATGAGGAATGCATGTGGTGTTGGCACCCCGATCCGTGCGCATGGCGGACAGTTCCTGCCGACCATGATCTCAACATCCACACCTTGGGTCGGGGAGGGAAATCCTAATGTTCCGTGCAACATGTGTAAATAATTCCGCGATCCATGTAGGGCATCACTTGCTGATGTGAACATTGTGCCGCTTGGTCTCGACCGTTCAGCCTGATGCCTTCGGACCGCACGCTTTCGTTGCTGGGCAAGGTGTTTGCTCCAACACCCCGAACCGATCTTCCCAGCTGTAACGACCCCTCGCGTGAGGTGTGAATGTGCGATGAATGAAAAATGGGCAGTGATCTGTCCGGGGCCGAATAGCAAATAGATCGTTGCACAGCAATAACACCTGAATTCGAAGAACCCATGCGCCAGGCACTACCCATTCTATTGATCGTCATCGGACTTGCCATCGTTGGTTATGGCCTGATGGAAAAGGACGACAAGCAGGCCTCCATCGAACTTGGTGATGCCGAGATCCAATTGGGCAAGAAGGACAGTGCGTTCTCCCCCTATTTCATCATCGGCGGGATCGCTGCAATTGCAGGAGTGGTGATCTTGGTGAGCGGCCGAAAGGGCTGACCCATACGGTCAGTGTCCCTAGGCCACCTCGGTGCCGAGGGTAATGCACGGATGTGACCGCGATGCTCAACGCGTTGCGCTTGCAACATCGTGCCGCCCGCTACCTTCGCGCCACTACCGACCGCATGGGCTTTGTTGTTCGTGTGAACAGGCCTCCTATATCAAGGTCCGGCACTGTTCTACTTCGAGGAGCAAATTCGGTCCCGATCATTCGCACACATGTCCGTCCGCGTCCGCTTCGCTCCCAGTCCCACCGGCCCATTGCACATGGGCGGTGTCCGCACAGCGCTTTACAATTACTTGTTCGCCCGTAAGCACCGTGGCGAGTTCCTGTTGAGGATCGAGGATACGGACCAGACCAGGTACGTGCCCGGCGCCGAGGACTACATCCGTGAAGCCTTGGATTGGTGTGGACTTTCCCCCGACGCCAGCCCATGGAACCCGGGTCCAGACGGTCCTTATCGCCAGAGTGAGCGCAAGGCATTGTACAAGGACTACGCGGACCAACTGGTCGCGAACGGGAAGGCCTACCATGCCTTTGACACACCGGAGGAATTGGATGCCATGCGCGAGCGAGCAAAGGCGGCAGGCTCGGCTGCACCAGCCTACAATTCCATCACGCGGGAGCATATGAAGAACAGCCTTTCGCTGAGCGCCGACGATGTGGCCGCCCGACTCAGCGCCGGTGATCCCCATGTGGTGCGCCTCAAGGTCCCGCGACATCAGGAGGTAAGATTCGAGGATGCCATTCGAGGATGGGTTGTGGTGCAAACCGCGAATATCGACGACAAGGTGCTGTTCAAAAGCGATGGCATGCCCACCTATCACCTGGCCAACATCGTGGACGATCACTTGATGCGGATCACCCATGTGATCCGGGGTGAAGAGTGGCTTCCCAGTGCTCCCGTCCATGTGCTCATTTACGAGGCGTTCGGCTGGGATCGCCCTGTTTTCGCCCATTTACCGCTGATCCTAAAGCCCGACGGCAATGGCAAGCTCAGCAAGCGCGACGGTGATCGTCTGGGCTTTCCTGTGTTCCCATTGGATTGGCAGGACCCCACCAATGGAGAGCGAAGCAGCGGTTACCGCGAGCGCGGTTACTACCGCGAAGCATTCATCAACATGCTGGCGCTACTGGGCTGGAACCCGGGAGGCGATATTGAACTGATGTCCATGGACGACATGGTGAAATACTTCGACCTGGAGCGCGTGCATAAGGGTGGTGCCAAGTTCGATCCCGACAAGACCAAATGGTTCAATCAACAGTACCTGCGCATGCGACCCGATGCGGAATTGGGTGCACAGTTGCAGAACAGTTTGAAAAAGCACGGGATCGACACCTCGGTGCAGCGCGCGACCGCTGCTGCAACCTTGTTGAAGGAGCGCGCAACGTTCGTGGAGGACATGCTGGAAGGCGCGTACCTGTTCACCACAGGTAGTCCGTTGGCCGCCAATGAGGACGCTGAGGTGGAATTGAGGAAACGTTGGAAATCCGAAGCGGCTCCGGCCCTGCAGGCGTTCATCGAGGGCATGGAGCGCGCCCGTCCTTCCGCCCCGGCTGATTTCGAGTCCGTCTTCAACGAAGTTCTGGTCGTTCACAAGATGAAGGTGGGTCAGCTCATGCCCCTTTATCGGCTCTTCGTGGCAGGACGGATGCAAGGACCGGGAATGTTCGACGTGAGCGCATTGCTGGGCAGGGACGAGGTCATCGCCCGGTTGAAAGCCGGACTGGAACACTGCAGTACATGGGCCTGATTGAAGTGAAAGGTATTAGGGTGTACGCCTACCACGGCTGCCTTGCTGAGGAAGGCCGGATCGGGGGGCATTTCCGGATCGATGTGTCCGTAGAAGGCGATTTCAGAAGTGCCGAGGCAAGCGATAAACTCGACGATACGGTGGACTACGGTCGTGTCACGGCCATCGTGAAGGAACAGATGGCCATGCGTGCCAACCTGATCGAACATGTGGGACGACGGATCCTCGATGCATTGAAGGGGGAATGGGATGACCCGCTGCGCTGGCGTGTGCGGCTGGTGAAGGAGCACCCCCCGGTGGCTGGTGCTGTGGATCACGTGGTCTATGTACTGGAGGGATAGGAGCGATCGTCCTATCTTCGCCGTCCGCTTTTTCAGGCGGGCTTTTTTCCTGGTCGCGTGGCCGAGTGGCTAGGCACAGCTCTGCAAAAGCTGCTACTGCGGTTCGAATCCGCACGCGACCTCGCTCTTCCGATGCCCCGGTCACGGGGCATCGGTCGTTCATGGTGTACCCGAAAGGCACATCGACCTAATAAGGACCACAGGGTCGTCTGTCCGGGGTATGGTACGGCAGCCCGTATCTTGGCCCATACCGATCGTGGCCAGGCTGCGTTGTGTAGTGTCCCTAAGCATCATCATGTCACCGAAGCGCACCCTTCTATCCGTTCTTCTTATCGGCGGAACGGTTCTTTCAATTACTGCCCAAAATGAGACCGCCATAGGTGAATGGCGCGACCATTTCCCATACCGGTTGGCCATTTCCGTTGCCGAAGGAGGGGGCCATGTGTACTGTGCATCGGAGAATGCCATCTTCCGGTACCATCCGCCCACTGGGGAGATGACCCGTTTGACCAAGGTGAACGCGCTGAGCGATGTGGGGATCAACGGCATTTCCTGGAACGAGGCCCTTGGTGCGTTGCTGGTCCAGTACAACAATGGGAACCTCGATCTGATACAGGGAGAGACGGTCCATAATCTGGGCGATATCAAACGCAGTAACATCCTTGGGGACAAAGCGGTGTATTCAGCATACCACCTCGGCACCAGCGTATATCTGGGTTGTGGCTTCGGTATCGTGGTGGTGGATCTGGCTGGCCGGGAGGTGCGGGAAACATGGTTCGTAGGGCCCGGGGGTGCTCAGGTGAAAGTGGACGGGATCGTGTTCCACAATGACTCCATCTATGCCGCAACCACCACGGGGCTCTTCGTCGCGTGGCGAAATGCGCCCAATCTGGCGGCCTTCAGCAACTGGTACAAGCGTACGGACATGCCCGGGGCCATGATCAATGGGCCATTCAATGCCGTAGCGAGCTTCTCCGGGAAATTGTTGCTGAACTACAGAGCCTTGGCCAATAATGCCGATACCCTCCTGGTGTTGGGTCAGGATAATATGTTTGAACGTTTCACCCCGCTCTATGGCAGGCAGAACCGTGGTTTAAGTGTTTCCCCCAACGGTCAGTTCGTGGTGATCCCGCACGAAGGCGATATCCACCGATACGATCAGGATCTCAACGAACATATCTTCCAATACGGTTATGCCGGTGGGTTCTGTTCACCCCGCGATGCCTTGCATGGTACGGCAGGTAACATGTGGGTGGCGGACAGTGAGTTCGGTCTTGTGCGAGCCGAAGGGTTCGATCAGGGTCAGGCCATTGCACCCAATGGACCGGCCAATGCCAGCGATCGTCGGATGTCTTTGGAACAAGGTGCATTGTACGTGGCCACAGGTACCGTGGCTGGCAACTGGACCAACAGCTTTCTGAAGAACGGGGTGCATCATTATGTGGATGGGGAGTGGCGGACCAATACCCGCGATAACACTCCCTTGATGGCTCAGGGAGCCAACGATTTCGGCGATGCGGTGAACGATATCATGGCCGTAGCGGTGGATCCCGAGGATGGCAACCGGGCATTCGTGGGTAGCTGGGACGATGGTTTGATCGAATTCCGGGACCGGGCGCCCATTACCATATACAACCACACCAACAGCAGCTTACAAGAGGAGCTCAACGGCCCGCCGGGCAAGGTGAATGTTGCAGGTCTCTCCTTCGATAGACAAGGAAACCTATGGATCACCAATGGTTTGGCCGGTCTCCCGATCTCCGTATTGACGAAGGGGGGAACATGGAAAAGCTTCAACCCCGGCTCGGTCCTGGGCGGCAATTTCCTGGTCTCCGACATTCTGGCCGCGAGCAATGGGATCAAATGGGTGGTTCGCCCCCGAGGTTTCGGGTTGTTGGTATTCGATGACGGAGGGACCATTGAGGATACGAGCGATGACCAGTATCGCGTGCTGAATAATTTTGAAGGGAGTGGTGGACTACCATCCTTGGATGTGTATTGCGTGGCCGAGGACCTGGAAGGCCAGATCTGGGTGGGAACCAACCGTGGTCCGGCCGTGTTCTACACCCCGGAAGGGATCTTCGGCGAAGGTGGTGCGGATGCTCAACAGATCCTCATCGAACAGGATGGCAACATTCAGCTCCTCTTGGAGACCGAAGCCGTAAGTGCGATCGCCGTGGATGGCGCCAATCGCAAGTGGATCGCGACGGAGAGCAGTGGACTGTTCCTGATCAGCGCCGATGGTAGGGAGCAGATCCACCATTTCACCATCCAGAACAGTCCCTTGCCCAGCAATACGATCGCCTCGCTCGCCATCGACAAACAGTCCGGTGAACTCTTCGTAGGCACCGACCGCGGTATCATCAGTTATCGCAGCGATGCCACCACGGGTGTGTCGGAGAACGAATGCGCGAAGGTGTTCCCCAACCCTGTCAGGAACGACTATACCGGTCCAGTGGCCATTACCGGGCTGGTGCGCGACAGTGAAGTGCGCATCGCCGACATGGCAGGGAACGTGGTGTACCGCAACACCTCCCTGGGCGGCCAGGCCATTTGGAATGCGGAGAACATGAGCGGTGAACGGGTGGCCACAGGGGTGTACCTTGTCATGGTGGTGGATCGCTTCGGGAACACCAAGTGCAATACCAAGGTTCTGGTGGTTCGTTGAGATCACCAGCGCACTCCTTACTGGCGCCACATGCTCATCACCACCAAGGCATTCGTGCTCAGGACGATACGCCATGGGGACAACACCTTGGTATTGAAGGCCTGGACCGAACGGTCCGGATTGCGGACCTATCTGGTACGTGCAGGTAACAAGCGTGGTGTCGCCATGGCTGTGGTGCAGCCCTTGAACCGGGTCGAACTGGTGGTGGAGGAGCACCACGAACGGGACATGCAGGTGATCAAGGAAATGCGCGTCTCACGCCCTTACATGCGGATCCCGGTCGACCCGGTCCGAGGCAGTGTGACACTGTTCATCCAGGAAGTTTTGTGCAAAGTGCTACGCCAGGAGGCGGCGGATCCCGAGTTGGACACCTTTCTTGGCGAGGCACTGGAGGCTTTGGACACGGTCGACGAGTTGAGCCACTTTCCCTTGGTGTTCCTGCTCCAGCTTTCAGCACATTTGGGTTTCCACCCCGAACCGCCTGCCCCGGGAGAGGATCGTTTCGATCTGCGCGAAGGCCACTTTCTGCAAGGCGCAGCGCAGCATGGGCATACCTTGGGACCCGCCCTCAGCGAGGCGTTGGCATCGCTGCTCGGGGTGGGGTTCGATCGCATGGACACCCTTTCGATACCTGCCGAACTTCGACGCGACCTGTTGGACCACCTGCTCCTCTTCTACCGCATGCATCTGGAGGGTATGGGCGAACTGCGCTCACCTGCCGTACTGCAACAAGTGCTCTCATAGCCTGCCCTTACATTCGCCCATCATTCCCATGCGGCCAAGGATCTTATTGCCAGCGTTGATCGTCCTGATGGGCGCATCCTGCCGGAACACGACTACACACATGCAAGAAACCGCGCTCGCCACACCTCCTGTGGCCGTCAAAAAACCCCATTCGATCAGCGCCCACGGACATACCCGTGAGGATGCCTACTACTGGATGCGACTGAGCGAGGAGCAGCGGAATGCCGAGGCACCCGATGCGCACACCCGTGAGGTGATCGACCATCTGAATGCAGAGAATTCCTATACCGAGACCGTTCTTGCTCCGATCAAGGAATTGCGGGAGGACCTTTTCAAGGAGATGAAGGCCAGGATCAAGGAAACCGACCTGAGCGTCCCTTACCGCGAGAATGGCTTTTGGTATCACTATCGGTTCGAGGAAGGGAAGGAGTATGCCATACACGTTCGGCGCAAGGACTTGGAGGGCGCCACGGAAGAGGATATCCTGAATGAGAACCTCCTTGCGGAAGGCAGTACCTATTTCGACCTTGGCGATTACGAGATCTCACCCGGTAACGGTATTGTGGCGTACAGCACTGATAAGGTGGGACGCAGGCAGTACGAGATCCGTTACCGCGACCTGGGCACCGGCACCGATCTGCATGATGTGATCACCAATACCGCGGGTGGTTGCGCCTTCGCCGACGATGGGACGGTGTTCTATCCCAGAAAGGACGAGACGCTAAGGAGCTATCGCATCTATCGTCATGTGATGGGCACCGATCCCGCGAACGATGAAGTGATCTATGAAGAGAAGGATCCCGCGTTCAGTTGCGATGTGTACCGCAGCCATACCGACCGTATGCTGGTCATCGTCACGGAGAGCACCCTCAGCAGTGAGTATCGATATCTGCCGGTGGACGAGCCCATGGGCACCTTCAAGGTGTTCCTGCCCCGCGAAGAGGAGCATGAGCATACCGTCATGCACGTACCTGCGCACGATGGGAAAGCGGGCAAGTGGTACATCATCACCAATTGGGAGGCGCAGAATTTCCGGTTGATGGAATGTGCTGAGGCCAATACGCAGGACAAGCGGAAGTGGAAGGAAGTGCTGCCCCATCGCCCCGAAGTTTTGCTGGAGGACGTGGATGTGTTCAAACGGCACCTGGTGTTCAGCGAACGCCGCGATGGTCTTACGCACCTGCGCATCCGGCGGCTGAGCGATGGCCGCGAGCACGAGATACGCTTCAACGACCCTGTCTATAGTGCTTACACAGGCACCAACCCTGAGTGGGACACGGAAAAGTTGCGTTATGGCTACACGTCGATGACCACGCCCAGCAGCGTTTACGAGCACGACCTTGACATGTCCGTGGAGGCTGAAGGTGAAGTGATCGACATCCTGTTGAAACGACAGGAAGTACTTGGCACGTTCGCTCCCGGGGATTACCAAAGCGAACGGATCACGGCAACGGCGCGTGACGGGGTCAAGGTGCCGATGAGCGTCGTGTACCGCAAAGGCACGCCGATCGATGGACACGCGCCACTGCTGCTATATGGCTACGGCAGTTACGGGCACAGCATCGATCCCGGATTCAGCAGCGCGCGGCTCAGCCTGTTGGACCGCGGGTTCGTATTCGCCATCGCGCACATCCGCGGAGGCGAGGAGATGGGTCGCGAATGGTACGAGAACGGTCGCATGGAGCATAAGATGAACACCTTCACGGACTTCATTGATTGCGCGGATCATTTGGTGAAGGAGCAATACACCGACCCGGCGCGCCTTTTTTGCATGGGTGGCAGCGCCGGTGGCCTGCTGGTGGGTGCCGTTGTGAACATGCGCCCTGAACTCTGGAAAGCCGCAGTGGCCGAAGTGCCATTCGTGGATGTGGTCACTACCATGCTCGATGAGAGCATTCCGCTCACCACTGGCGAATTCGATGAATGGGGCGATCCCAAGGAAAAGGATGCGTACTACCGCTTGTTGTCCTACTCGCCTTACGACAATGTGAAGGATGCAGTATATCCAGCCATGCTGGTCACCACAGGATTGCACGATAGCCAGGTACAATACTGGGAGCCGGCCAAGTGGGTGCAGCGCTTACGTGAACATCAGCAAAGCGACAACCCCATCCTGTTACACACCAACATGGAAGCAGGGCATGGTGGGGCCTCCGGCCGATTCGAACGATTGAAGGAGGTGGCACTGGATTATGCCTTCCTTTTGTGGCGATCGGGTCTGGTGAAGTGATCCGGGAAATGCGCCGAACGGGAGGCGCTCAGTCACATTGGATCATCCAGCCAAACGCTCCGCCATCACGATCTCCTCCGGCTGCATGGGGATGACATGGACCGGGGTGCCTGCCTGCTGAAGCCGTTCGTAATCACGGATGCTGGCGAAGAAGAGGGCCTTTGAGGCTTCGGGCTGTAAAGGTGTTCCCAACGCATCGGTCAGTCCATGATCCGTGGTCTCCACTTCCCAGATCACCCCGAACACCTCCTTGCCGGATCGTAGTTTGAAGCGGCAGTGCGTGTGCGTGAAATGGCGTATGTGGGCGGTATCCATAGAGGGCGAAATGAGGGAGCTGTTCGGACTGCCCTAAGGTATAGGAACGCGTAGGCGTGTGGATCCGTATTTTATCAACACAGCTGGCACCGCCTGTTCATAAGCCCACCGGCCTCCAACGTATAGTGCTCAGCGATCCGTCGTTGGATCACGGCTCTACCCGAAGCGAGAAAAGCAGCGCCTCCAATTCACGCATGTACTCGCGCTTATCGAATTGCGGGGCATAGACGAAGCCCTCCACGGTGATCACCCGGGCGCGCGCTTCATCCAGTGTGCTGAGGCTGACGAAAGGACCGCCCATTCTTGCGCCATGCATGCCGTACAGTCCGTGCATCAGATAGGCGAAGCGGTCATTGATCCGGATCGCACGGCCCTGGGGCATCAGGTCCATGTCCTCGAAGCTTCGTTGCACGATCATGTACGACCCCGGGTTGGGTCCTTCCATGTGTTCACGGGTTACGCTGTCCCTGCGGTCCACCAGGTAGGGGATGGAGAACGTGTTATCGCTCACATAGGGCTCCTGGTGGATCATCACCCCTTCTATGACGTTGTGTTCGAGGCCGGAGCCGCTCATGAGCCGATCGCGTTGCAACCAACAGAAATCCGGGGTCTGTTCCACCACGCGGTAGCCCCCAGGTACATCGAGCACGATCCCGTACTCCGTGCGCAGGGTGCTCTTGATCTGGGCGTCCTGTTCCTTCGCCAATCGTTTGCCGATGCGCTCGCGCTGGTGGTCCTCGAACACGGTGTTCACCTCCGCTGCATGACGCTGCATCACTTCGATCCACGTCGCAGGGTCGGTGGCGGCCACGTGGACCATCATCTGCCCATTCGCATGGCGATCACGCGTTCGGCTCACCGAGGCGGTATCGGTGTCGGGGTCGATCGTCGCCATCAACACACTATGATGCACGGCGAGCAGGGTGCCGAAATTTTCCGGTGTCGTTTGCGCCACCTTGAATCGCGGTTCCCGTTGGGGAAGACCGGAGATGGATTGTTCCAGGATGCTTCGCACGGTGGCACCTGCTGCGGTCTCCCAATGGGCTTTCGACATCACCACCAGAACCTCTCCCTGGCCACCTGCTGCCTCCGGCTTGTGCCGGCTGTCGCTACCATTGCATCCTGCCAGGAATACAAAGGCCGCCAGCAGGGTCCATTGAAGGGGTCGGATCATGCGTGACGAGCGACCTGCTTTGGCAGGAGCCCCATGGATGCTTTCGGGCCGCCCTGCACCACCAACTTCTGGCCTGCGCGGATCATATCACTTCGTAGTCCGTTCCACCGTTTCAGCTCGGAGACCGACACACCGTATTTGCGGGCGATCACACCCAATGACTCGCCGGATCGCACTGTATGCATGCGTTCCGGCGTGGCAGGTTTCGGTTGCGAAACGGCCTGCACTTCCTCCTGGCTTCGCTGCTGCTGGAAGCTGTATCGAATGACTTCCTCATTGGCCACGAAGATGCCAGCGGCTTCCTTCGGCATATACAGGCTCACCGGTTGGTCGATATCGGGGACCAGACCCCGCTTGAACGTGGGGTTCATTTCCTTCAGATCCGCTTCCGGGACCCCGGTCAACTTGGCAAGGTCGAGCAGGTCCAGCGGGTAGCACACGCGCACCGTGTCCATCTCGTACTTGCAGTATGTGGGTGCTATGGGATAGATGTTGTGGTCCGCATGGTGTTCGAAGAGGTAGTTCACCGCAATGAATGCAGGCACATAACCACGGGTCTCTCGCGGCAGATGCTCGTAGATATCCCAGTAGCCCTTGCGTCCACCGCTGCGTCGGATGGCCTTGTTCACGTTGCCCGGTCCACAGTTGTAGGCTGCCATGGCCATTTCCCAATCGTCGTACATGTTGTACAGGTACTTCAGGTAGCGGCATGCGGCATCCGTACTCTTGTACACGTCGTGTCGCTCGTCGATGTAACTATCGGCCTTCAGACCGAACATCTTGCCGGTGGGAAGCATGAACTGCCAGAGGCCGACAGCGCCGGCACGGCTGCGGGCTGCCGGGTTCAGCGCACTTTCAACCACGGCGAGGTATTTCATCTCCAAGGGGATGCCGTGGCGGTCAAGTGCCTCCTCGAACACGGGGAAGTACAGTTCGGCAAGGCCCAGCATACGCGAGCTCATTTCCCGTTTGCGCACCACATACAGATCGATGTAGCTCTGCACCACCCGGTTGTATGTGAGGTCGAAAGGGGTAGTGCCATCGAGCACGGCCATCCGGTGTTGCATGGTGTTCTCC
Organism: Flavobacteriales bacterium; assembly: GCA_041745875.1. Lineage (GTDB taxonomy): Bacteria > Bacteroidota > Bacteroidia > Flavobacteriales_F > PHOS-HE28 > PHOS-HE28. The sequence continues at coordinate 21,993 of JBGTIB010000131.1, forward strand.
GGCCAGCTGGGCACGTGGTCCGTACCGAAACCGTGTACGTTGTGCGCCAGGGTGTCGATCGTGAACGGCGAATACTTGATCCAATGCAGGAGGGCCAGTTCGTCCAGTCGGGCGGCAACAGGATCATCAGGCGCAATACGCACGATCGGCTCCGAACCGCCCATGGGGTCCTGGGCGACGGCCAACAGTGGGAATACTGCGATGAGGGTAAGGGACTTGAGACGATCGGTCATGGGAGTGAGCACCATCGGTCGGTCAGTGCCGAAGGTACCGGTAATACGCAGGGATCCGCTCGTTGTTATGTGAGCATATCGTACACACCGCGATGTTGACCTTCTTCTGGCGAGGATACGAGGACCTTCGGACAGGGATGATCACCGCTGTATCAAAAGACGTTGGCGGAAACGCTCCTCGCCACTGCGGGCGTTCAGGAAATAGATCCCCGAAGGTTGGCCCCAGAGGTTCAACACGAATGGCTCTCCCCGGGTGATCCTCACGGGAGACTGCACCAAGCGGCCCATGACATCGGTGATGTGCAGGTCGAGCGGGAACGAGAGCGAAGTTGTTGGTAACAGGGAGAACAAACCTTCTGAAGGATTGGGCCACACCATCAGGTTCTCGGACGGACAGGTTACGTCATCAGTGGCGACCGGACCAAGGAAGTAGTTCGCATGCCAGAAAAGCCGGTTGACAAAGCTGCTGGCGCCCACCACGTCGGGGATGCCATCGCCGTCCAGGTCCGCAGCGAGCACCACGGCTACGCCATTGGCCTGTGCGTTCACCTCCTGCCGGGGCCCGAAGTCCCCGTTGCCCAGGTTCTCATACCAGGAAATGGAGCCATTCTGCGAGGAGGCGGAGAGCACATCGAGGTCCCCATCGGCATCCAGGTCCACGGCATAGGCACCTTGTGCCTGGAGGGCCTCGGTGGTAAGCACTTGCTGGGGGCCGAAGGAGCCGGACCCCAGGTTGCGATACCAGGCGACCTTGTGATCATATGTTGATGCAGAGAGCAGGTCGGGCTGCCCATCGCCATCCAGGTCGGCGATGGACAGGGAAATGGGGTGCTGCACCTGTGTGGTGACGATCTGACCCGACCCGAACACGCCACCACCCTGGTTGAGGAAGACAATGATCATATGTTCCTGGCGCGAGGCGACTGCCACGTCGATATGCCCGTCGCCGTCCAGGTCGGCCGCGGACACAGAGTTGGCCCCGGCTAGTTCCCCGGTAAGGAGGGGCATGGCCATGAACCCGCCGGCCCCATCGTTGCGGAACCAGCCCACCTCACCGAATTCAAAACCCATGGGGCCTTCATCCGTCGTGTAGAGCACGTCCGGCAGCCCATCCCCGTCAAGGTCCGCGATGGCCACGGATGTGCATTCCTGGGCCTGAGTGGAAATGATGTGAACGGTGAACGACCCGTCGGGCTGTTGCTCCAGCCATTGGATATTCTGGCCATTCCGATAACCGACCGCCACATCCAAGTCGCCATCGCCATCCAGGTCCGCGATGGCCACGGAGCGCCCCTGTCCGCCGGTGCCAATGATCGCGCCATCGGCGAACACGCCATTCCCGAGGTTCTCGAAGAGCAGCGTCTCGAAATGGGTCGCCACGACCACGTCGACGTCCCCGTCGGCATCGATGTCGGCGGCAGCCACATCGTGAGGCCACCAGCACTGCACCTCTGTCACCACATGTACCGGCCCGAAGTTCCCTTGGCCATCGTTGGCGTTCCAGAGGATATGATCGCGTTGGTTGGATACCACCCAGGGATCGAGCGTCCCGTCGCCGTCGATATCGGCCAACAGTACCAGGTCGGAGTTCCAGATGGTGGGGATGTTCTGAGGTGCTCCGAAGCCACCCTGACCGTCGTTGGCCAGCCAGACCGCAGTAGCGGCAGCGGCGAACGATCCCGTGCATACCACGTCCGTGTGGCCATCGCCATTCATGTCCCCTGTGCTGAACCCTCCGTAGTTGTCCGAGAGGATCGGTTGGGATATCCCGAAATTCCCCTGGCCGTCATTGGCCCGCCAGGAAAGATCACCGGCGTGGCTGGTGAGCAGGTCCCGGATCCCATCACCATCGATGTCCGCGGCTGCTACGTGCCCGTTCACACCACCTGGCGTGATCACCTGCGCGGCCCCGAAGCTGCCATCGCCGTTATTGGACAACCAGAACATCGTCAAGCTGGAATGGACCAGGATGTCCAGATGCCCGTCGTTGTCCAGGTCGGCTACCAAGGCCCGGGGTCCGTACCCTGCAATGGTGGTCACCGCATCAGCGGGACCGAAGCCACCACTGCCATCGTTGATGAACTTATACAATGAATTACCCGCCGTGCCGATCACATCCAAGTGTCCATCCCCATCGAGATCGGCGGCCATCACGGACCAGGCCGCACCGCTGCTCCCGTTCAAGTTCATGCGCGGGCCGAAGGTGCCGGACCCCAGGTTGCGGTACCAGAAGAAAAGCGCCTCGGACATGGAGGCGGCAAGGATGTCGGGCAGGCCGTCCCCGTCCAGATCGGCAGCTTCCACAACAAGGACGCCCAAGGAGAGCGTGTCAATGACGAGCGGCGCGCCGAATACACCGTTCCCTGTATTGGGGAATATGGTGATGTGCCCATCCCCCTCCGAGCCGACCAACAGGTCGGAATGCCCATTGCCGATAAGGTCGCCGGCGGCGGCAGAGCAGGGCCCTAACACATCCGAGGCCGCGATCACCGTTCCCACACCGAACTGCCCACGCGCCGGGAGCAGCAGGAACAGTATGGGGGTGCAGAATAGGAAAGGGCGCAGGATGATCATGGCTTCGCAACCGAAAGGTAGCGAGCCGCTTTGGATCTTCGCTCAGAACAAATGCTCAGACGCAGCCAGCAACCGGGCCTCCTCGAAAGGCGCACCCATCAACTGCACGCCGAAAGGCAGGCCATTGCTATGCGTACCGGTGGGCAGGCTGATCGCGGGCGTGCCGGCGAGGTTGGCCTGCACCGTGAAGATGTCCTGCAGATACATGGCCACCGGGTCCTTCACGGCGCCGTGTGCGAAGGCGGTACCCGGGCAGGTGGGGCCCAACAGCAGATCGTACTTCCCGAACGCCTCCAGTGTTCTGTCGCGGATGATGCGGCGCACACGCTGCGCCTGCGCATAGTAGGCATCGTAGTAACCCGCACTGAGCACGAAGGTGCCCAACAGGATGCGTCGCTTCACTTCCGGTCCGAAACCTTCCGTTCGACTCAAACGGTACGTCTCGTCGACCCCCTTGGCCTTGGTGCTGCGGTGGCCGAAATGGATGCCGTCGAAACGGGCGAGGTTGCTGCTGGCCTCGGCGGTAGCCAGGATATAGTAGGTGGGCACCTGGTGATCCAACAACGGTACCTCCACGGCCTCCACGGTATGACCCTCTGCCTTCAAGCGATCGATGTGGCCTTGCAGGTGCGCCACGATCTCGGGGTCCATGCCATCGCGTTCCAAACCCTCGCGGAAGTAACCGATGCGCAACTTGCCTGGATGCTCCAGGCCAACGGGGTCGACCGGCTTGCGGCTGGTGGTGCCGTCCTTGGGGTCGTGGCCGGCCATGGCCATGTAGGTCGCCGCAACATCGGCCACGGAGTTGCCGAAAGGACCGATCTGGTCGAAACTGCTTGCGAAAGCGATCAGGCCGTAGCGGCTTACGCGTCCATAGCTTGGCTTGAAGCCGACCGTTCCGGTGAAGGAAGCTGGTTGTCGGATGGAACCTCCGGTATCACTACCCAATGCCACATGGACGATCCCTGCAGCCACGCTCGCAGCGGCACCACCGCTGCTTCCGCCGGGCACCATGGTGGGGTCGGCCGGATTCTTCACGTTGCCGAACGCGCTGTTCTCATTGCTGCTGCCCATGGCGAACTCGTCGCAATTGGTGCGGCCCAGGATCACTGCATCAGCAGCAAGGAGCCGTTCCAAGGCGGTGGCCGTGTACAGACTCGTGAATCCTTCGAGGATGCGTGACGCTGCGCTGACCCTGTGCCCTTTGTAGCACAGGTTGTCCTTGATGCTGAGCACCATGCCGGCCAGTGGACCTGCCGTACCCGCCTTGGATCGTGCGTCCACAGCAAGAGCCTGCTGGAGTGCGCTCTCGGGGAATAATTCCAAAAAAGCGTTGAGGTCCTGTGCTTCAGAAGCGCTTGCCAGCGCAGCTTCGGTGGCTTTCACCACACTGCCGCCATCGGCCAATGCCGCGCGGGCCTCGGTCAGGGTACTGGCCATGCGCTTACTTGCCTTCCTCCTTCTTGTCCTTGTCGTCGCCGTCCTTGGCGTTCTTGAACTCCTTCATGCCCTGGCCCAGGCCGCGCATGAGCTCGGGGATCTTCTTACCACCGAAAAGGAGAAGCAGTACCACCACGATAAGCACGATCTGCCAGGGGCCGATGGCACCGAGCAGGAAGAACAGGGGAGCAGTGCTCATGGGGTGGTGGCTTGGATGGAGGCGCAAAGGTAGGATTCGTCAGGTGTTGTGCACAGGGGCTTCGGGGCTGATATGCATGGGACCCTGCGAAGGCTTGGGGTGCGCGCTTCTCCGCACCGGATCGGGGAGGAGAATACGGCCGCAGATGTCGCAGATGGCGCAGATGAATATGCTGCCTCAGTGAATACGGCCGCAGATGTTGCAGATGACGCAGATGAAATATGCTGCCTCAGTGAATACGGCCGCAGATGTCGCAGATGACGCAGATGAATACGCTGCCTCGGTGAATGCAGCCGCAGATGTTGCAGATGGCGCAGATGAATATGCTGCCTCAGTGAATACGGCCGCAGATGTCGCAGATGACGCAGATGAATACGCTGCCTCGGTGAATGCAGCCGCAGATGTTGCAGATGACGCAGATGAATACGCTGCCTCGGTGAATGCAGCCGCAGATGTCGCAGATGAAATACGCTGCCTCGGTGAGCATTTCTGCGCCTCCGGAATTTATCTGCGCCATCTGCGTCATCTGCGGCTCCTCTTATTGGAAATGAGCCCGCCAAACCCTAGACTTGTTGTGCAGTTCATCTGCTTTGCAACAATGGCCAATAGTGGCACCGTGGCCCCCCGCTCCAGCCCGCATATCGGGACGGACCTTGCAACAGCTTTGGCAAGGGTCCCGAGCGGAGCCATGGCCGCCACGCCCGA
>JBGTIB010000132.1:0-31351 GCA_041745875.1 Flavobacteriales bacterium
CACATCCTGGTCCAGGTGGGATGTCAGCTCCCCGCGAAGGGTGGCTTCCATCAGCCGTTTCACCAAGGGCGTCAGAACACCCTCGCTACCACTCAAAGGCTTGCCTTGCAGCAGCAGCTTCATCGCCTCCTTCTCGAAGGCATCGTAATCGAATTTGTCAGTCGTTTCCATGAGTCAGGGTTTGAAGTTCGTAAAACCAACCTGACACACTTTACCTAACAGTCTCGTTCGGGATAAATTGCATACAGCAGATCCATAAAATGCATTGCACAACTTCCGCAATGATCACCAGACAGTCCCCGAGACGGCGTGAACCTGAGGATGTCCGCAACACCTTGGATCGACAATGACCTCGCGTAGAAGTGCCTGCCAATGAATAGAAAGGCACCGCCGCGGCGTTGATGCTGCACACCGGACACACGACGTGCCGATCACTCTTTGATGAACCGGGCCACCGGGCTTCCGGATGCGGAACTGCGCACGGTGTAGTGGCCACTCGGTAGCCCGGCCACCGAGACCACGCGATGATCGTTCGAGGTGAATTGTTCCGTGAGCACTGCACGACCCAGGGCGTCGAACACCTCCACTCGAGCATCGATCCCATTGATACCATGTACTTGGAGAACGTCCGATACCGGGTTCGGCCAAAGGACAAGGGACCGGGCACCAGCTTCACGCTTCAGGGCACGCACCGCTGAAAGCTCCGATGTCCCATCCAGATCAACCTGCCGCAACCGGTAGTAGGAAAGGCCGCCCAGAGGCCAGGTATCGGTATGTGTGTAGTGCAGGAGTTGCTGACTGTTCCCGGCGGCAGCAAGAGTCGCCACAGTCGACCATGTGTCCATGTCGGTGCTCCGCTGCACCTCGAACCACGCGCTGTTCACCTCACTTCCCGTGGCCCAATCCAACATGACCTCTTCGCCCACCACAACAGCATCGAAGGAGATCAGTTCCACGGGTAGGGCGCTCAGCACCGAAAGGGTCAGATTATCGAATATCATCCCATGTGAACCGACGAAATTCGGGCGGATGGTCAGGTAGTGCGTTGGTTGCGTGGCAGTGAAGACCAGTTGCTCGGCAACCATGTTCCATCCTCCCGTGCGTGTCACTTCCCGGGACAGGGCGGCGCCATCCAGTCGAACGGTCACCGACACTACGGTCGGTGCATTGGTACCTACTCGCCGTGTGGCATCGAAGCTCAGGGTGTAGATGGAACCCACTGTGAAGCCGGAAATACTCTGGCAGAGTATGCGGTCGTCCGCCGTGGAGACATCGAAGTTGCCATCCACTTCCGCGACAAAATTGGTCGAGCCAGGGCCACCATAGGTAGCAGCCGTTCCACGTTCCATGATGCACCCGGACCAACCCGTTGTCCCGTTCTGGAAGTCACCGTTGATGATGGTCTGTGCTGGCAGATGATGGATCGTGAAAGGCAAAAGGACAAGCAGCGCGAAGATGTACTTCAGGAGCATGGAAGGAACAGCGGCAGCGGAATGCTGAAGGTGAGCGCCCTGCGTACGTAAGCGTTCCTGTATGGTTAGCCCGGGACACGAGTTTCCCGGAAATACTACCCAACAGTTACAGTGCACCGATCGGATACAGCACGTAGGCCAGAAAGAACAGGCCCCAGAAGAAGAGGTAGAAACGCTTCACCTGCACATCGTTGTGGACATCGAGGCGGGCGGCCAATACCAGGAAGAGGAGCAGTGGAAGACCGAAGGCCGAGAGATAGAAACCTTGTGCTGGCAGCAGTTCCAGCCCTGCTGCGACGATGACGGCCAGGTACCCCAGAGCTACCACCGCGATGCCCGCGCGGAATGCAGCGCGCCGACCCATACGCACAGCGAGCGTCCCGAAGCGGTACTCCGCATCGCCCTTGGTGTCGGGGATGTCCTTGAACCACGCGATGCCGATGCTGAACAAGGCCACGAATACCGTGAGTGGCCAGATGATGGGGTCAAGGTCGGCCTCCCCCCCCAATTGCTGCTTGTAATGACTGTAGAATCCCAGGTTCACCAAAATGCCGCGCACCACGGTGATGGCCAGGGCAGCGCCGAAGTGGTGGCGTTTGAACTGGATGGGCGGCATGGAATAGGCCCAGCCCAGGAAGCTGATGAGTGCGACCAAACCGACGAAGAACATGGACATGTAAGCCGCAACGACAAGTGCGATCAACAGGCTGATCAGCACGATGCGCATGGCCCCATCCCTGCTGAGCAGTCCGGCAGGTATCGGCAACCAGGGTTTGTTGATGCGGTCCACTTCCACATCGCTCCATTGGTTGAGGCCGGTGATGAAGATGTTGCAGGCCAGGGCAGCGATCAAACTGGGTAGCAGGACCTGAACATGCATGTCGGCCGCGCCTGTAACACCGAGTACAAGTACATATATCGAGGTCACACTGAGCGCGCTGCCGATGATGGTATGCGGCCGGGTGAAGCGCCAGAAGGTGTGCAACGCGTTCATGCCTGGCGTTCCGGGTTGCATTGCACCCAGGTGATCGGTGCCCACCAAGGTCCTTGCGTTCCTGCCTCGATGGTGTACCCTTCCGGGACTGATCCGCGCAGCCGTTCCACCAATGCGGACGCGTGGTCCACACGCAACACGCTGACAAGTCCATCCCATGGTATGGTGATCAGGTTCACCGGGATCACATAGGTGAACAACAAGCGATCCCAGCGAAAGGGTCGCACCCAGGGTGCAAGCAGCAGCTGTCCGACCGTGGTGGCCACAAGGATCTTCACGAAGGTGAGCACATCGGGTTGGAGTACCTCGCAGATGAACATACCCCGCCGACCATGCATCTCGAGCAATTGCCTTTGTTGCCCGGGTGTGAAGTGATGCAGGACATTGAAGAGCGTGATGATGCCGCGACCCGGGGCATCGGGTGCAAGGGCATCCACGGGCTTCGGATGCCAGTGTATGCGCGGTCCACCTGAAGGGCTTGAAGACGGAAAACGATCGGTGAGCAGGAAGTGCGCGTGTGACAGGTCGTGCTGTTGTGCGAGGTACTGGATGGGGCCACCGCTACCCGAACCAAGATCGGTGACATGCGCCGTGTCATTGGCAGCAAGGGTCCTTTGCAGCAGGGGCACAACGGGTGCGTACACGCCGAAACGGTCCACCATCCAGCCGATGAATTCCACCTGTTGCCGGCGGAGCCGCGAAGGGAACGCGGAAAGGTCCTCCAGTTCGAACAGACGGGGCATGTAAATCTGTTACTTAGGCCTTGGATGGAGAATGATGTGCTCGTCCTATTGATCCTTACCGTGACCGTGACGCTCCTGGCCGTGGTCACCGAGATCTGTTCGCAGCGGGCCTTTCTCCCCCAATGGCTGGCGCGGAAGGTACTGCACCTGGGGGCTGTGGGCGCCTGTGCCCTGGCGCCCATGCTCCTGGACGAGCTCGAAGCTTTGATCCTCATCGTGGCCTTCGCCGAATTGTTGTTGATATGGCTCGTCACGGGTGGGCTCTTGTTCCTGGACGATCGTGGCCGCCGCAGTTGGGGCATCATGCTGTTCCCACTTCCCTACCTCGCCCTGCTCCTGCTGTTCCCCGAGCCCGGGGATCGCTGGCTGATCGGCCTCCCCATGGCCCTGCTGGCCGTGAGCGATGCGCTGGCCGCCATCGTCGGCATCACCATCCCCTCGCGATCTTATACGCTTACGGGCGATCGCAAGACCATCGGCGGATCGCTCACCTTCGCTTTCACGGCCTGGTGGCTCATCGTGCTCTTCCCCGGTCCGCTGACCGCGCTGCCCACACTGCAGTTACACGCCTTCGCCTTGTTCTGCGCCCTTCTCATCGCAGCGTTCGAGGCACTGGGCTCCAACGGTCGCGACAATCTGTACATCCCGGTTGCTGCCTTTCCGTTGCTCCAGTTACCCATCCATTCGAACACCCCCACGCTCCTCGTACCCTGGCTGGCCGTTCCGATCGCAGTAGCCTTCGTCGTAATGATGGTGCGCAGGAACCATCTCACGCTGGGAGGGGCCGTGGCCGCTGCTTTGCTCGGACTGTGGGTGCTTTATTTCCAAGGCATTCTCTGGATCATACCCTTGCTGTTCTTTTTCATCAGCAGTACGGCCCTGGGCAAACGTTTCGGTGCAAACAGTGCCAGCAGCGATGCCAAATCGGGACGTGCGCGCGATGCGGACCAAGTGTTCTGCAACGGAGGCGTGTACGGTCTCGCCGCAGCCGTGCTTCCCACGCCGGAAGCACACGTGATCATGGCCGTGAGCATGGCCGTGGCCACTGCGGATACCTGGGCCAGCGAGATCGGCATGGGCTTGAAAGGTGTCACCTACGACATCCGTAACATGCGTCGGGTGCCCGCGGGGCTTTCCGGCGGGATCAGTTTCGCTGGCACGGCGGGAGCACTTGGCGGTGCACTGCTTGCCGCAGCCACATGCGTGGCTCTCATGAACGGCGGGTTCATCGATCTTCCATGGGGACTGCTGGCGACGCTGACAGCATGGGGAACGATCGGCATGTTCGCGGACAGCCTCTTCGGGGCCACATTGCAGCCGCGCTACCGCACCCCGAACGGTGTTCTACAGGATGAGGCAACGGAAGGAAGTGTGCTGGCCAGCGGCGTGTACTGGATGAGCAACGACCGTGTGAACCTCCTGAGCAATGCCTTGATCTCCGCAGTGGCTTTCTGCCTGCTGTATGGCTCGGTCGGTACTTGATCTGATCTTCACAGCGACTTCGACAGTTCTTCGGCGATCCACACCCGCGCTGCCTCTTCATTGCGGAAAATGCGCGTTGGAAAACGCTGTGGATGGTAGCTGTAGTAGATGCTTGACATCGCTTCACCAAGGTTGTCCTCCGTTACGATGGCCAGTGCGATCAACTGAGCGTTCGCATCGGTCTTTCCGAAGTAGTCCACGTTCATCACTGCAATATCAGCCAGGGTGCCGGGCTGGAAAAAAGCCAGCATCGCGCAGCGCTCCTTGGTGAGTTCGCCCCGCCGAAGCTGCACCTCCATCAGTCCGTCCACATCCAGGTCGTGACCTTCCCGGTAATGTACCTCGATCAGTCGCCCTCCGTTGGTCAGGCGCATCACTGCAAGCCTTGTATCCAGCGTTCCCATAGCCGGACCGAAGTTAACGGGATGGACTTTCTTCCGTCGCGCTTCAGCCCTTCACGATCCGGAAGTTGAACACCGGCGTGCCCAGCGCGCCCCACAGGCGTATCCAGATGGGCAGGATCTGTTCCGTACCGCGTGCCGTGCTGATGTCGCCCATGTCGATCATGTCCGCATCGGTCCAGCCGAACTGCCGCAGAACGACACGCACCTCCTCCTTCGCCGCAGCATCGTTGCCGCTGAGGAATATGTTGCTGCGTTCGGGCAGCAATGCCGGATCGACCATCAAAGCTGCGGTCAGGGTGTTCAAGCCCTTTACCACGCGCACTTTCGGAAAGGTCTTCTGGATGCGCTCACCCAATGAATCGTCGTTGCAGACGAAGAGCGTGGGCGGCATGCCCTTGGAGAAGTCGAGCGGGTTGCTGATGTCGAGCAAGGCCTTGCTGCCGAGGTTGGCCTCACCGGCAAGCGTTAACGCCTCGATCGTGCCGCCACCGTTCGTGGCATTGATCAGCAACCCGCCATGTGTTGCCGCAGCCGCGTGCGTACCCAGCTTCACCTTCGCATTGTCCCTATGCCAGTCCTTGAAGGCCGCACCCCCCATGGGCCCACCTTCGGTCCTGGCCAGGGTGGCCTGTTCATCGCGGGTGCCGAGCATCACATCGTGCCCCAGACTTGTCAGTTTCGCAGCGATGGTCCTGCCCACGCCGCCTGTTCCAAAGATCCCGATCCTCATGTTCGTTGGTGTTGAAAGTTGACTTTCCTTTGTTCAGCGGCTGTAAAGATCAATGGCCACTATCCTTTCAACAAGAGCTGTCAAAAAGGATAGTATTGAACATGGATGACCGCTTTGCCATCCCGATAAGCACAGCGACGAACGTTAAATTTTCAACACATGCTCATCGACGGCAAGGAACACCGGATCCGGATGAACGGCAAGGACTACCACTGCGCGCTGGACGTGACCATGGACTATATCGGTGGCAAGTGGAAGACCATCGTGCTGTGGTACCTGCGCAAGGATGTCCGGCGCTTCAGCGAGTTGAACCGGCAGATACCGGGGATCACCGAGAAAATGCTGAGCATGCAGTTGCGGGAACTGGAAAAGGACGGTTTGGTGAAGCGTACGGTCTTTCCGGAAGTCCCCCCGCGCGTGGAATATCAGCTCACAGCGGAAGGCAGGACCCTGCTTCCCTTGCTTGAAGAGATCGCCAAGTGGGGCCGGAAGATGGGCGCCAGGCATGGCAAGGTGGAGGAGGTCCAGACCACTTTCACCACGAGACGGAAAACGGCTGCACGGAAGTAGGATCGTCGAGGACCATGCCATTGGGCCCGATCTTCGTATCCCCGTGCTCGATGTAGCGATCAACTCGACGAGTTCCGGTTTCCCTTGATGTCCACACTGTTGCCTTCCCATCCATGACCAAACGCAACCTGGTCCGTACCTACATCGTCATCGCGGTCCTCGCCTTGCTCGGTATTGCCGCCGTCCTGAGCATCGACCCCCTCGTGGAGGCCGCCCTGCGCAACGTGCTGGCGAGGACCGAAGTGAGCGGTTACAAGGTGCATTTCGAGGAACTTCGCACCAATGTGTTGGACCGTCGGGTGCGGGTCACCGGCCTGTCGGTCATGCCTTCGGAAGAATTGATGGCCAACGATACCGCCATGCGTTTCCGCGTGGAGGCCAGCTTGGTGGAACTGCACGGCGTGGAATTGCGTGAATTGATCTTCAGTGACAGGCTGCATGTGGGTCGTATCAGTCTGGTAAAGCCGTCGGTGAAACATTCCTATGCTTCACGTGAACGCGGGGAAAAGGAAGCGGAAGAGGAGGAAGCAGAGGAGGAACCAAAGAATGGAAATGAGGGCTTGTCATTCGTACGCGTTGATACCTTGTTGATGATGGAAGCATCCGGGACTTCCACGGACCGCGGTGGATCCCGCGCGGACCTGAGCGTGCAGCGACTGGACCTGATGGCCCTGGGACTACAGGTGGTGCAGGATCGAAATGGCGAACTACACTTCTGGCAGCAACGCACACACCTCGCACTCGGTGGCATCCAATTGGGCATGGACCCGTTCTACACCCTGGCGATCGAGGCGATCCAATTGGACCTGCCCGCCGATACCATGCACATCATGGGCATCCGCCTGATGCCGGAAGTGAGCGCAACGAAGTACCACGAACTCGTGGACCGGCAGATCGAGCGTTACGAATTGACGCTGGATACAACTGTGATCCGAGGTTTCGATGTGGCACGCAACCTGACCGAAGGTGCCATTGCCGCCGACAAGGTCCTGATCTCCGGAATGGAGTTCACCATCCACCGCGACAAGTCGATCCCCATGGGCGAGTTCAAGCACCAACCCCTGCCATCGGCCATCATCATGGGCCTGCCCATCCCGATCACCATCGACACCCTCGTGGGTAAACGATGCAAGGTGACCTACCACGAGCGCACCGAGCGCGGCACGCCCTACGGTGCGATCTCTTTCACCGAGATCGATGGAACGCTGACCGGATTGGACAATACCTACAACATGGAGCCTCCTGTGCTGCGCCTCGCGGGTACGGCCAAGCTGGCAGGATACGGACAAGCCAAGCTTGACATGCGCCTGCCAATGACCTTGGAGGATCCAACGGTATCGCTGCATGCCGAACTGCGTAACGTGCCTTTCGATGTGGTGAACCGCATGACCGACAAACTGGTGAAGGTGAAAGCCACGGAGGGCCGGATCCACCGGGTGGACATGCGCATGGATGGAAATGATGTATCGGCCAAGGGCATGGTGGAGGTGCACTACGAGGACCTTCACCTGGAATTGAATGCTGATAAAGACCCCACGAAGATCCTCTCCTTCCTGGCGAACACCGTGGTGCGCAAGACCAACATGCCCGAGGATAACCGGTACAGAAAAGGCCCGTTCGAAGTACGGCGCAACCGGGACAAAGGGATCTTCAATTTCCTCTGGCTTGGCATGCGCCAAGGCATGATGGAGGTGATGCTCCCGCCCATGGTGATGAAGCGCATCAACATGCCGGAACCCGCCGGACACTAACCTTTCAGCGCGGTGCAGCCCCGTTCATCACTTCGAGCGGTAATATGATCGGGCGGCCCCTATTTTCGGGCCATCACCTTGCTTGTTCTTCATTTGCAGACCATGATACGATCATACCTGTTCCCGCTCGTCGCACTTCTCCCTCAACTCCTACAAGCCCAACTTGCGGCACCGTCGGATGAAGCGTCCTGGCTGCGGCAACCCGCCATCTCTCCCGATGGAACCACGATCCTTTTCACTTACCAGGGCGACCTGTGGAAGGTGCCTGCGACAGGTGGAAGTGCGACATTGCTCACCACACATGCCGCCATCGACGCCGACCCGGTGTGGTCGCCGGACGGAACGCTCGTGGCTTTCAGCAGTACACGCCACGGGAACGCCGATGTATTCGTGATGCCGGCCCAGGGCGGTCTGGCCACGCGGCTCACTTATCATTCCGCCTGGGAAACACCCACTGCGTTCACTCCCGACGGCAAGTCCATCCTCTTCGCCAGCAGCAGGCTCGATCACCACCGCAACCAACAATTCCCAAGTCCCGGTCTCAGCGAACTCTACAGTGTACCAGTGGCAGGCGGCAAGGTGACACAGGTCCTGACCACACCCGCCCTCGGTGCACGCTACAACGCGGATGGAAGCCTGCTGGTGTATTACGATTGGAAAGGCTATGAGGACGATCACCGCAAGCGTCATACTTCCAGCGTCACCCGCGACATCTGGACCTATGCCCCCGCCACCGGAGAATACCGGCAGCTCAGCACCTTCCCGGGGGAGGACCGCGAGCCCGTGTTCTCCCCGGACGGACGGACCGTGTACTACCTCAGCGAGGAAAGCATCGGCGCTGTGGAAGGTGCCAATGGCTACAACATCCACAAGGTGAGCGCCACGGGCGGTGCATCGTCGCAGGTGTCGTTCCTGCGGCATCATCCGGTGCGGCACCTTAGCATCAGCAACACCGGCACACTCTGTTTCAGCCACCACGGCAGCCTGTACACCACGACCGACGGCGGCGAGCCGGTCAAGACCGTGGTGCGGATCGCCGTGGATCAGCGGCACATCCCGGAACGTACCGTGAAGGTGAACGGCGACGTGAGCGAGTTCGCCGCTTCGCCCAATGGCAAGGAGGTGGCCTTCATCCACCGTGGCGAGGTGTTCGTCACCAGCGTTGCTGAAGGCACCACGCGGCGCATCACCGACACACCGGAACAGGAACGCAGCGTGAGCTTCAGTCCCGATGGACGTACGCTGCTCTATGCCACCGAACGCAACGGAAGCTGGGACCTCTACACCACCACCCTTCAACGCAAGGAGGAAACGTACTTCTTCAATGCCACCGTGCTGCGCGAAGAGGTTCTGCTGGCCACGCCCGCCGAGGAGTTCCAACCCGCCTGGTCACCGGACGGCAAGGAGGTGGCCTACCTGGAGGAACGTACCACGGTACGCGTATTCAACGTGGCCAGCAAGACCAGCCGCACCGTCCTTCCCGCAGACCGCAACTACAGCTATTCGGATGGCGATCAACACTTCGAATGGGCGCCCGACAGCAAGTGGCTGCTGGTGCAGTTCCTCAACCCCGCGCAGTGGACCACGCAGTCCGGGCTTGTCAAAGCCGATGGCACCCAGGAGGTCGTTGCCCTCAGCCGCAGTGGCTACGGCCATTCGCGTCCATCCTGGGCCATGGATGGCAAGGTCATGCTCACGTACAGCAGCCGGGATGGCATGAAGAACCACGCCAGTTGGGGCGGACAGCGCGACGTGTATGCGACCTTCCTCACACAAGCGGCCCTCGATAGGTACAAGCTGAGCAAGGAGGAGTTCGAGTTGGTGAAGGATGCGGAAAAGGAGGAAAAGAAAGAGAAGGAGGAAAAGGAAGGGAAGGATGATAAGGGGAAGAAGAAGGATGAAGAAAAGGAGGTTGAGCCGCTGAAGATCGAACTGGATCGGATCGAGGATCGACGCGAGCGATTGACGATCCACTCCTCCTCTCTGTCGGGAGCGGTCTTGAGCAAGGACGGTGAGAAGTTGTACTACCTGGCCCGATTCGAGAAGGGCTACGACCTGTGGCAGACGGAATTGCGCACCAAGGAGACGAAGGTGCTGGTGAAGATGGGCGCCGACAACGCCGGTGGTCTTACCCTGGACAAGGAGGGCAAGCACCTCTTCTTCGTGAAGAATGGTGGAATAGAGCGCGTGGAACTGGAGAAAGGCGAAGCCAAGAGCGTAGGGATCAAGGGCGAGATGAACCTGGATGAGGCCGCCGAACGGGAGTACCTTTTCGAACACGTGTGGCGGCAGGTGGTGAAGAAGTTCTACGACCCAGCGTTGCATGACGTGGACTGGGCATTCTACAAGAAGGAGTATCAGCGCTTGCTGCCGCACATCAACAATTCCAATGACTTCGCCGAGATGCTGAGCGAGATGCTCGGTGAGTTGAACGCGTCGCACACCGGTGCACGCCATTGGGAGAATGATCCCGTGGGCGATGCCACCGCATCACTGGGCTTGTTCCCCGACCAGGCTTACAACGGCGATGGCCTATTGATCGCCGAGGTGATGAAGCAGGGTCCTTGTGTGAAGGAAGGCACGCGCATCAAGGCCGGGGTGGTCATCGAGAAGATCGATGGGGTCGCATTGAGCGGCACCATGCCAGCGGAACGGCTGATGAACCGCAAGGCCGGCAAACCCACGCTGCTCAGCCTGCACGACCCTGCGAACAATCAGCGTTGGGATGAGGTGGTGAAACCGATCACCATGGGCGAGGAGAACGAACTGCGCTACCGCCGCTGGGTGGAACGCTGCGAGTTCCTGGTGGACAGCCTCAGCGGCGGCAAGGTCGGCTATGTGCATGTGCGCGGCATGAACGACGGCAGCTACCGCAAGGTGTATGAGGATGCACTGGGGAAACACCACGACAAAGAAGCGCTCGTTGTGGACACGCGTTTCAATGGTGGCGGCTGGTTGCACGACGACCTGGCCACTTTCCTGGCCGGTCAGGTGTACATGCGCATCGAACCACGTGGACAGAAGCTGGGCGAGGAACCGCAATTCAAGTGGAGGCGCCCCAGTGCCGTGGTGATGGGCGAGAGCAACTACAGCGACGCACACCTTTTCCCTGTCACCTACAAGGCCCTCGGCGTCGGAAAGCTGGTGGGCATGCCAGTGCCGGGAACAGGGACCGCCGTGTGGTGGGAGCGTATGCAGAACGGCGTTGTCTTCGGCATACCGCAGGTGGGCATGATCGACAACGACGGCAACTTCATGGAGAACTTCCAGCTGGAACCCGATGTGCGACAGCCGAACGACCCGGGCATCGTGAGCCGCGGTCGCGACCAGCAACTCGAAGCAGCGGTGAAGCTGCTGTTGGATGAGGTGGGTCGTTGAGCCCGTTCAGCGCAGCAAGGTCAAATGACCGGTGCGCACCTCCTCCACGCCGTTGCGGGTGTAGGTGAGCGCATAGAAGTAGGTACCCTCCGTAACCACCTGCCCGGCCAGTTGGCGGCCATCCCAGGCCATGCCCACCCGGTCGGCACTGAAGAGCACCTGCCCATACCTGTTGTACACCTCCAGAAGGAACTGGGTGATACCGTTGGTATTCCCCTGCACGGCGAAGGTGTCGTTGTTCCCGTCGCCATTGGGTGTGAAGATGTTGGGGACCACCAATTCACCCGCACCGGTGAATTCCAGGTCCATGCAATACGTGTCGGTACACCCTTGGATGCTGGTGGCGGTAAGACATATCGTGACACTTTCCGTGTTCTCGGGGAACTGGTACAGTGGGTTCTCTTCCTGCGAGGTGAAAGATCCATCAAAGTCCCAGAGATAGGACTCCGCACCTTGTGATGAATTGATGAGCGCCACGGTCGTACCAGGTTCCAGCACTTCCGTGGGATCGGCTGTAAAGCCCGCGATCACCACTGCGCCACCATCCACCACCACATCGACGGCAGCAGTGCATCCATTGCTATCGACCGCCAGCACGGTATAGGATCCGGGGCAGAGGTCATCGAAGAAGCCGTTATCCTGGGTGGCACCGCCATTGATGCTGAAGACCACCTCCCCTGTTACCGTCACCTGCACGGATCCATCGCAATTCCCGACACAGCTTTCGGGTGAAACGTCAACCGTGTCGATCACCACCGTGCCTGCGGTCAACTGTACCGTGGTCGACACCTCGCATCCAGCGCTGTTGCGTACCACCACGACATATTCCCCTTCCATCAGATCGTTGAACACCGGCGTATTCAGGAAAGTGGCACCACCATCGATGCTGTACTCCAGGTCCGTGCCGGTGGCGGTGATCGTGATGCTGCCATCACTGGCTCCGCAACCCGGGTGCACCACCAGGATGTCGTCGATCACGGGTACCTCTGCGGGCAACAGGGTCACAACGGTCGACACGGCGGTTCCGCTGCTGTCCATCACCATCACCATATAGCTACCCGCTGTGAGACCAGTGAACATATTCCCGGTCTGGAAGGTGGTGCCATCATCAATGCTGTACTGCAGGTCCGTGCCTGTGGCGATGATCGTGATGCTGCCATCGTCGCCATTACAACCCGTGCCGGTGGTGATCACGTCCACGATCACCGGGATATCCGCTGCGGAACAACCGTTGTCGGCCCCGGACGCCACCTCCACGTAGAACTCGCTGTCGGATCCCGAGAGACCATCGACGACCAGGGCATACTCCTGCCCGACAACTAGGCCTGTCAGCGTGTAGCCATGGTTGAACTTGGTACCACCATCGTAGCATACCCTGTGATAGAGCAGCGGGTCGCCAGTGGTGGTGTTGCAGTTGTTCACGTACATGTCAAGCGGGCAGCCGATCATGGTGTATGATGGAATGTCGCAGGTGCCATCGTTCCGGACCACCAAGGTCTGCTGGATGCTGTTGTTGAGACCGGAGACGGATACTTCCACCGTGGGGTCCGAAGCGATGAAGTGGAACCACGCTGTGTTGTTGGCTTCGGCGTTCCAGTTGCAGCCGTTGAGCGAAAGTGCGGGAAGGTTCGTCTGGCTCTGTGGGTAGGCCACGTTCGTGGCAAGCAGCACGTTGCTGTTCCCGCTTTGGATGCACTGGGAACCGGAGCACGCATCGTTGCCGTTGCCCATGGTGATGTCCAGCACGTTGAAGGGCGGGCCGAAGACCAGTTCCACCGCGTTGAACTGGATCTCTACACCGGTGTTCTCGATCAGGGAGAAGGTCCAGGTGCCGTTGACCGCGTTGGTGGTGTTGACCGAGCCATAGCTTCCAGGTGTCTCCACCCGATAGTACCCGAAGCTGTAGGGCATACCCAAATAGGATAGAGTGTAGTCATCAAGTCGGTTCAAAGCTGCGTGGTCGCGCAGCTTGATGTTCACATAGCGCGAAAAGTCCGTGTTGTAGAAGTAGCCCGCGTTGAAGACATCGAGCACATTGCCCTGCGTATCGCTGAGGCGTGCTGCGAGTGTGCTGATATTGCTGCCGGCGTTGCTGCCCAGGTCCAGGTTGATCTGCCTCAGCACCATGCCGCTGGTGGGCACCCCGACTACATCCACCGTTCTGGTCAACGCCGTGGCCCAATCGTTCCCCGTATCCCAGGTGTCATGCAACCCCACCACAGTATTGGTGAAACTGTATGTGGTTTGGGCCTGGGTGGTGGTGCTGGACAGCAGTACCAGCGCGGCCAGCAAGGTGATGCACAACACCGGGGAGTGCTTGCGGGAAGGTTCCATCTGTAGGTGCATGGCACGTTAGCCCCGCCCGTTGCGGAGTTCCATGCGAATGTACCCGGGAGGTCAAGCCATGATCCGCCCCCCGGCATCACGTTGCCAACAACCCGACCTTGATCACCGTACCGGATGGGACCGTCAAGCTCCCCTACTGCGTGAACTCCACCACGTGTGCGCTCACCGTCACCGTGCGCTTCACATAGAAAGGAGGGAGTCCTCCGAAGTGTTCCTCGGTCATCATGTTGGTCAGCGCGCGGCTGCCATTGCCCCCTTTCAGGTCGGCGGCTTCCAACATGGCGGCATGGGCCGTCGCGTACAGCTGGCGCTTTCTGGACCCACCGATCGCCAGGATGTAAGTGACGTCGGCCGTTCCGCTCACCCGGTCGAGCACCCTGAAGTTGGAGCGCGACAACTGGACCTCGGTCTGGTTCATGTTCTGGTTGATGACCAGTGCATTGTTCACTCCGCAGGAGGAAAAAAGCAGGACACTGGAAAGAAGGAGAATGAGGAACAGGTTTCTCATGGATCTGTGGTTCAGGGGGCGAAAGTATCGATCACAATGGGACCGCCACGCAGAGGTGACTTCCGTAGCGCGTATCGCGGGTGATGGGACAGGGCTGTCTTCCGCGAGGCCGTAAATTCGGCCCCCGATGTCATCCCTGATCACGCACCTCGATCGATCCTGCAATACGCACGTACCAAAGGCATACGCTGACACGGCACGAGCCCTGAAGAGCATTGGCCAAAGCGTACGGGACAACCCCGCCGCCGAATTTTTAGCACTTATTAAGATACGATGGCATGAAGCCTGTGCGCCGATGCCGTGCCCTTCAAAATGAGCAGCCATCGCTTCGGGACCGTAGCGCACGATCCCTCCGATTTCGAGCACCTTCCCATGCGGGATCGGAGTACCCGGGCAGGTACCGTTTTGGCGCTGCTGCTCACCACGTTCATGGCGCTGTCGTTGCCCACGGAGAGCATGTGCCAGACCAGGCATTCGGGCCCTTACATCTGGGGTGATGAGCTGCAGGGTTCAGTTGAATATTCCTACCGGATCCTCAGTGGCGATACCGTGCTCAATGGCCCCTGGCATTTTACTGCGAGTTGGAAGGATACCACAGCCACCGACGCGGTGCACAGCCTGGAGGTTCACGGCCAATACGATCAACAGGGGCTGATGACCGGGCCGTGGACCTACTCCAACAAGCGCCTGCAGTTCTCCTCGGAACCTGTGGTGAAGGGATTCCAGGTGGTGCACGATGCCAGTGGTGTGGAATACAAGGTGGTGGGCCGCTTCGAGAACGGCCTGGCCAATGGCAACTGGTCGGTGGTGGACCGAAGCATCGTGGATACAGAACCTGTCGACACCTTATACATGGCCAATGCAGTGTTCGCTGATGGCCGCTACGCAGGTGCCATCAGTGGGCGATGGGACGGTATGCGCTTCTCCGGAACAGCGACAGGCAGCGGCATGCTGCACGGAGACTGGGTGTTCGAGCATCAATTTTCCGATGGTCGGATGTTGCAGGAACACCGCATCCATGAAGAGGGCATCCTCGCCTTCCACTACTTCGACCTCGGCAAAGAGCGCTACGTGGTGCGGCATGTCGGCATGGACAACACGGTGGATATGGAGAACGAGATCTGGGAGGACATGCGCGTGGGCCGGCCCTATTTCCGGATCATCCAATACTCGGCGTTCACACTGGACCAGGCCGGCAGTGTAGCCCAGGGACCGGTGATGGACAGCACGGTCCACTATCTGGAGGCCGCCAACACGGCCCTGCGGGAAGCGCTGACGGCCTTCGCCTCGCACCACGAAAAGCCCCTATGGAACTCACTGACCGGCGCCCAACCCGTGGACCGGCCCACCGTCCGCGTGCGACGCTATCCTTTCGCGGCGCAGGAAGCGGAACGCCTGCAACGCAATGCCCAACGACGTGCAGGCGGCCAGGCCATCATCGATGACTTCTTCAACGATGCACAGGTGGATGTGGCGCGCCATTCCGATGAGGAGATCAGCATGCTGTACGAGGTGATGCGCCTGTACCGCAACGGGCTCGGCAGCTTGGAGCACGCAGTGACGGTCCTTGCCGATCCCATTATCGAATACCTGGACCGCGACGTGCTCCTGCCCTACCTCCTACCCGAACTCTCCTACCCGGATTCCATCACCTTCTCCTTCAAGGACAAGCGGACCATACGCGCGTACGACATGCCCCCGCCTGTGAACCGTTCCGCTGCCGGCCCAGAAGCACTGGACATACATATGGAGGAGACGTATGCCGACCTGCAGCGCATCCGTACGCGCGTGGATGTCATCCTGGAGAAGTACCGCGATGAAAGTATGCTGGTCGGCAAGGAGGAACGCCTGGTGGCGCAGCGCGATTCGATCATCGCACTGTTCGGCGATGAGGCGCCACAGGACGACCGGAACGCATACCATGCCAGTGTGGCAGAAAGCATGAAGGCATTGGCGGAACAGGAGTTCGAGGCCTATGCTGCACTATCCGCCGATGAGAAGATCGCCCGGATAGATACGCTGATCGCCTGCTTCGCCGAGGTCATCACCACCTATCAGCGACTGGCCAGACTTCCTCTTCGCCTGCAAAGCCTGGATGAGTTGTACACCCGTAGCATCTGGAACCCTTACACCTTCACCTTCATGGAGGAGCGCGTCAAGGGCCGGGTGTATCAGGCCTTCGAGGAAGTGGTGTTGCCCTATGTCCTGGAGGATATGCGTCAGCACGTGCGTTGCGGCCGCATGGATACCAAGCAGGACAATCTTGTACAGCTGTATCGACGCATGCAGGCACTGCGCGAACAGGATACCAAGGACATGGCGAAGCAACTTCGCCGGGTGAACGACCCGCTGCTACTTATCGAACTGCTTGGTGTAACGGTGGATCTGAACTGAGCGCTGAGATGAGCACGTCCCGAACATTCCTGCACATCGCGCTCCTGATCGCCATGCTATTGGCAGCGGTTGGCAGCGCTGTTGCACAGGACCGGCCCACCAGTTCGATCACCAACCCGGCGCAGACCTCGCTTTGGTTGGGCGGCTATGGCAAGTTCCGGCTGGGGCAGAAACTCTTCTGGGATGCACAGTTCCACTATCGGAGGAACGAGTTCGATGGGGTCCAATTCATAGGCCGCATGGGGCAGATCTACAACAGGCATGCATTGAGCTACCTCGTGACACCCAACTTGAGCGTCTCGTTGGGCCCTGTGCTGCGCCTCAACTTCACGCCGGACCCGGGCAATCCTGCCTTCGAGAATGTCGTTCTGGAGCCGCGCATCTGGCATGAGTACCTCTTCGCCATGCCGTTCCCCCGCTTCATGGTGTACCACAGGATCCGTATCGAACACCGATGGAGCCGGGGCAACCAGATCGACGCGGACTGGATCTACCGCGATCGCTGGCGTTACAAATTCTACATGATCATCCCGCTGAACAAGCGCGCGTTGGTGCCGGGTGCCTTCTTCTTCACCCCCGATGTGGAGATCATCATGCAAAGCGGCTCGCCGATCATCGACAGTCCCCTCGAGGACCTGCGCATCAATCCTTCGATCGGCTACATCGCGAACCCGCGCATCAAGTACACCGCGGGCATGATGTACACCACTGGACAGACACTGAACAATGGCGCCTATTATACCAACCGTTGGATCTTGCGCTTGAACATTTACATGTCACTCGACTTCCGCAAACTACAGGAGCGTGTGCCGGAGACCAAGCTCTTCGACTGAACCACCGGAACACCGCGTGCCATGACCGACAGCCGACGCAGACGCCACTACGCCCTCTGGAGGAACGAGGCCTTCAAGGTCTACTTCACCTTGCTCACCGTGCTGGTGCTCCTCATGTTCGGGTCCTTCATGTGGTCCTTCACGCAGTACCGCACCGTGCGCGGCATGATCGATGAACAACGCGCCACGATCCGAGAACAGGAACACCTGTCGGAACTGATGGCCCGTTTGGTGGAGACCGATGGAAAGGTGATCGTGGAGGGACGCTACGATGAAGCACTGGCCGACTACACCGCCCTGTTGGACAGTCTGCCGCCGAACCTCCGCTCCACCGTGCGCGGCCGCATGGAACGCTTGAACTCGGTGGTGCGCGACCGACTCAGCGGCGAAAGCGACACCGACACGCGCGACCTGTTGTTGGACCAGTACCGGCGAACCATCATGGAGCTGGAGACCCGCAGCGCACAGTTACAGGGGCGCATGGCGCGCATGAGCGATTCGCTGGAGAACCGCATGGAAACGATGCTCGCCGACATGTCGCGCAAGGAATCGGAACTGGGCCGCAAGGAGCGGGTGCAGGTCATCACCTTCAACAGCACCAAGGGGCCGCGCATCCACTACCTGGGCGAGGTGCGCGATGGCAAGGCCTGGGGCGGCGGCGTTGGCATCTGGTCCACCGGCAGCCTGTACCGTGGCGACTGGCGCAACAACCTGCGGCATGGGCAGGGTAGCTTCGAGTGGGTCGATGGCGAACGCTACGAAGGCACTTACGTCAATGACATCCGCGAAGGCAAGGGTACCTACCACTGGCCCAGCGGCGAACGCTACGAAGGCCAATGGAAGAACGACCGCCGCAACGGCCAGGGCACCCTGTTCGACATGGACGGCAACGTGCGCTTCAAGGGTGATTGGAAGGACGACAAGCCGCTGTAGTAAGTGTTGCGCTGGGTCCTGCCCACCGTCCCGATACGTACCACCATTCATCACTTATTCACACCGTTCGTGAATGCGGCTGTTACTTCTTCCGCCATCGTTGCGTCATAGACTGCAACAACCGGAACACCATGCGTACCATACTACTATCCACGACCTTGCTTTTTAGCGCTGTTCTCAGCGCACAATGCCCTTTCACCCCCACCATCAACGAGCAGGGCCCCATCCTCTGCCCCGATGAAGTATTCACACTTACCACCCAGGTCTATGACGCCTACCAGTGGTACCAGGAAGGCGCTCCCATCCCGGGCGCCACCGGCCCCACTTTCGATGTGAACTACTTCGACCATTCGGGCTACTCCTTCACACTGGAGGCAACATTGGACGGCTGCACCACCCAGAGCGTAGCGTTGTTGGTGGACGGCTGGGCCTTCCTGCCGCCCATCGTCATCCACGAGGGCGACGAACCGATGTTCCAGGGGCCCACTGGCGAGCCCACCTACTGCGAAGGCGCCTATGTCCTTTTCACGTTGGGTATGCCATACACGGAGAACATCCAATGGTTCCAGAACGGGATGCCCATCCCCGGGGCCGACGACATTTCATTCCAAGTGACCGAGGCCGGAAGCTATACGGTGGAAGCTGCACCTGCCGTATGCCCCAATAGCATCACCCCGCTCGGCCTTTCCATCGATGTCGCCTTCCAAGCACCCACCCAGCCGGTGATCCTGGCCAACGACGATGAGCTATGCGCGATACCTCCAGGCGATACCTACCAGTGGTATTTCAACGGCGACGCCATGATCGGCGCGAGCAGCGCGTGCATCGACATCACCGAACCTGGTGCATACACGGTCTTCGTGGACTACGGCATGGGCTGCCAGGTCATCTCCGATCCGTACCTCAGCACCGGCTTCGCGGAACATACGGTCACGAAGATCTGGTCGCTGTACCCCAGCCCCAGCACCGGCCTGCTCACCGTGATGTGGGACCGCACGCTTCCGGTAGGTACCTATTGGAGCGTACACGATGTGGCTGGACGCGAAGTACGCGGAGGCTTCATGCCGATCGAAGCGCCCCTGCAAATGGACCTCACGGACCTGCCGAAGGGCACCTACATTTTCCAGGCCGCGCACCAGCACAAGGCATTGGCCCCGGCAACACGTTTCACCTTGGTGCGATGAAGCTGAACGATCCGCATCCTGCCACGGCGGGATGGGCAGGACCGAAGGAGCGGGCGTGTCCCGCTCTTCTCGTTCAATGCCCGTGATCGGTGATCCGGCCGTCGTCCATGGTGATGACCCGGTCGGTGCGGCGCGCGAACTCATCGTCGTGGGTCACCACCAATAGGCTCTGCCCTTTCGCGGCCAGCTTCCGGAAGATCTCGAACACCACCTCACTGTTGCGGCTGTCCAGGTTGCCGGTGGGTTCGTCGCACATCAGGATCAAGGGTTCGTTGATCAATGATCGCGCGATGGCCACGCGCTGCTTCTGCCCACCGCTGATCTGGTTGGCACCTTTCAAGGCCTGGTCCTCGATGCCCAGCGTGCGCAGGTGCTCCATGGCGTGGTGCTCCACTTCTTCCGCGCTCAGCGTCGCCAGCTTCAGACCGGGCAGCATCACGTTGCGTAGCACGCTGAACTCGGGGATCAAGTAGTGGAACTGGAACACGAAGCCGATCTTCTCGCTGCGGATGCGGCTGAGTCGGCCGTGCGGCTGGCCCGTCACGCTCTCGCCATCGAGCAGCAGTTCACCCTCGTAGTCGGTGTCCATGGTGCTGAGGATGTATAACAGCGTGCTCTTTCCGCAGCCGCTCTTGCCCACCACGCTCACGAACTCGCCGCGCTGCACGATGAGATCCACCTCCTTCAGCACCTGTACGGTCACCGGATCGTGGAAGTACTTGCTGACCTTGCGGGTCTCGATGACAGGGTCACCATTGCTCATGGTACCGGTGGCTGTTGCACGGAGTGCGGATTTATGGATGTTGCGAAACGTGCAAAGGTCAGAGGGTGCGAGGGTGCGAGAGACCTGTGACACCGGGATTTCCCGGCGGTCACCCTTGCACCCTCGCACCCTTGCACGCTCGCACTCTTCATGCTCATTTGCCACGGATGATCTCCACTGGATCCACAAGTGCCGCCCTGCGCGCCGGGAACCAGCCGGCGATGTAGGTGGTGATCAGCGCGAAGAGGATGCCGATGATGTAGTACCTGGGACTGAACAGCACGGGAAAGGTCTTCACCGTGGGCAGTGCATCGGTCTCGAAAGGGATGGTGGCGATGGCGTGCGAAAGACCGAAGCCCACCACAAGCCCCACCAGACCACCACAGACGCCGATGATGAGCGAGAGCCCGATGAAGATGCGTTTGACATCGCCGCCAGAGAAGCCCACTGCCTTCAGGATCGCGATGGAATCGAGCTTCTCGTAGATCATCATGTTCAGGATGTTGTAGATGCCGAAGCCGGCCACCACCAATAGCACGACGCTCACCGCATAGGAGATGATGTTGCGCACATCGGTACCGGTCTCGAACTGTGCATTGGCACGCTGCAGGTCCATGGCATCCACATCGAATCGCGTCGCGTACTCCTTCGCCAGGGCCGGCGCCAGTTGCAGGTCGTGCAGCTTCACCTGGATGTCCGTGTAGTACGAGGCGGGTTCCTCCAACAACTTCTGCACCGTGGGCAGCGCGGCATAGCACTGCACCTTGTCCAGATCGGCGAGGCCGCTTTGGAAGAAGCCCACCACCTTCAGCAGGAAGCGGTCGCCACGCGCGGTGGTCAGTTGCACCACATCGCCCACTTCAACCAGCATCAGGTCGGCGAGGCTCTTGCCCAACACCACGGTGTTGGCGGCCAGCATATCGCGCAGCTCGCCCTGCACCAGGTAATCCGTGAAACGGAACAGGCGCGCTTCGGCCAGCGGGTCGATGCCGTTGATGCTCGCGGGCAACTCCGTGGTGCCCACGTTGAAGAAGCCCTGCGCCATCACTTTGGGCGCGATCCCCATCACGCGCGGATCCTCCTCCAACGCCGCGATGATGCCGCCCGCGTTGCGGATCCGGTCGGTCCCTTCGCGCGGTTTCACACTGCTCACGAAGACGTGGTGCGCCGTATCGGTCACCGCCAGTTCGGCCGCTTGATGCGCTGCAGGTTTGATCTCGTTGTACAACCTGATGTGCGGGGTGCGGTTCAGGATCAGGCCATCCAGCATGCCGTTCAGCCCGTTCATGAAACCCGAAAGACTGATGAACATGGCGATGCTGACGGTGACACCCACGGCCGCCACAATGCTTTGCTTCAGCCGCGCGGTGAGCAGCGACACGGAGATGCCCAACAACAGACGAAGCCCACTGCCACTTGTTCCCTTGGTCCGGCCACCACCACTGCTCATGGCTTCAGGATCACGGTGCCGCTGTCCAGTCCGCCCAGCACCTCCACCCGTTGCAGGTCGCGCAGGCCCACTTCGATATCGCGGCGTTCCTCCGGCCCGACGAGCACAGCGCCATCCACGACATAGGCGGCCGGGATGGTGAGCGCGCGCTCCTTGTGCGCCACAACGATATTGGCTTCCACCGTCAAGTTGGGGTAGAGCACCTCTGGCCCTTCGGTGAAACTTGCCCGTACGGTGAAGGTGCGCGACCGCACGTCCATGAAAGGCTCCACACGGCTGACCTGCCCGTGGAACACGGAACCCCGGTGGCTGTCCATGGTGATGTGGATCGGCTGCCCCACACGCACCCTGGCGATGTCGAACTCGTCCACTTCCAACTCCATCTCGAAATCGCGCTTGCTGCCGAGTACGGCCAGTGGTTGCTGCGGTGTCACAAGTTCGCCCGGCTCGATGGTCACATCGTAGACACGGCCGTCCACGAGGCTGCGCACCAGGTGATCATCCTTCATGGCCTGGGTGTTCAGCAGGTTGTTGTAGGTCACTTCGAGGTTGTTGCGCAACTGCCTGCGCGTGTCCACCAGCGCTGCCTTGGCGTTGGCCAGTGCGCTGCGCGAAGAACGGTAGGCCAGCTCGCGCTGTTCGAATTCCACGCGTGAACCCACCTGCTGCTCCCACAGGCTTTTCTGTCGGGCGAACAACAGACTGTCGTTGTGCAATTTTTCCTGCGCTAGTTGCACGGCGAGGGTGCGTTCCTGCAGCATCGGTGAGTTGTCCGCAGCATTGCTCACGGCCAGGTCGTAGGCCGAACCCGCGTTGCGCGCCATCAACGAACTGCTGCGGTCATCGATCCGGAAGAGCGGATCGCCTGCGGCCACGGTATCGCCGGGCTGCACATAGCTGCGGGCCAGCACACCGCTCACCACCGCCGAAGCCACATACTGGCCGCGCGCCTTCACCACGCCCGAGGCATAAACCGCGGATGTGATGGGACCGATGGTTGCGGTGGTGCTTTCACGCTGCTCCCCGCAGGACCACAGGAAAAGACCGATCAGGAGGAGGGGCAGGTTGCGTTGCACGCCGTAAAGTAAATGGCGCGTCATATTCCGTAAACTGACATACAGCAGTTCCAGTGGAAGTATTGCGAGGGCGACGGCGACTTTCCTTCCCCGGAAAAGCTGTGGAAACATGGGTCCTTTCCAAATGGCATATCACGTTCCTATCATACATTCACCATACCTATCACCCTACAATATGAGATCCATACCGACCCTTCTCGCAGTCATCATCATGGTGCCGACCCTGGCACAGCCTGTCCTCAACAGCACGGACATGCAGGCGCCGGGTCACTCCAACTACTATCGGTTCTTCCAGAACACGGTGTTGCCGGACACCACGGTACAAGGTCCCAATGCGACCTGGGATTGCTCCGGCTTGTTACAGGACGGCGGTCAACCGGAGATCACCATGACCTTCATCGATCCGGCGACCACACCGAATGGCTCCCAGTATCCGACATCCAACTATGCATGGTGGGAAATGCCCAGCAACGTATATCGCTATTTCGAGCTCACACCCACCTTCATGCAACGTGTCGGAAGTTATTCCACCTGGGCCTACACCTTCGCTGACCCGCAGGTCGAGTATGTGTTCCCGATGACCTTGGGAACCACCAACACGGATACCTGGTGGGGAGTGTCTGACGGTGGTGAATATCGGTTGGCCTGCATCGGCACGGGAACCCTGATACTCCCGGGCATCACGGTCGAGGATGCGCTGCTCGTCAGAGCGCGCATCACAGGGACCTCCTATCTCCTGTTCGCTTATCTCTGGTATAGTTCCACCAATGGCAGCATCCTGATGCAGTACATACCTGGACCGATATCGCCTTCCCGGCTGTACTTATCCGGCACATCGGCGGGTATCGCAGAACAAGAGCGTGCGAACCTGACCGTCCTGGGCAACCCTGTCACCGAAGCATTCCGTTTTGTGAGCGACAAGGACCTTGGTCCGCTGTCCTACAGGGTGTATACTTCGTTCGGTGGCACCGTGGCCGAAGGGACATTGCTGCCCTACGCCGGTGCTGTGCAGTCCATCGCCACGGATCAGTTCGCTCCTGGTGTGTACATGGTGCAACTCAGTGCCAACGGCACCCCCGTGGGCAAGGCCTTGCGCTTCGTCCGGGAATAGGGGGCGCGCGGTGGATGACGAACATCCCCGTCCAATGTGCCGCGCTCTCAGTGGAAGAACTGCATCACCTTGCTCCACAACTTGCGGGTCACCAGCAAGGGCGGAGCCTGTAATCCGTTCAACCCCCAGGCGGAGCGCACCTCGCGGTTGGCACGCAGGATGTGCCTGATGCTGCCGTTGCTCATGCCACCCAGTCTGAAGCGCACCAGCACTTCACGCAGATGGACGGTGGGTACCTCGTGCTTGTACAGGAACCGCAGCAGTATCTCGTAGTCGGCGCCGATGCGCAGGTCGGTGTTGAAATGACCGAACTGATCATACACGCTTTTGCGGATGAAGGTGCCGACGTGCGGCGGCATCCAACCCTTGCGGAAGTTGCTGCGGTGGTAGGTGCCGCTGAGCCAGGTGCGGTGAACCTTGAAGATGTCGTTCTCGTCCACCATGATGATGTCGCCATACACGGCATCCACATGGGCCCGTCGGAAAGCCTCCACCACTTGGGCTATCACCGTTGGCGTCATCAGCAGGTCACCAGCATTTACGAAACCGATCACCTCGCCGGTGGCCAGGCGCAGGCCCTTGTTCATCGCGTCGTAGATGCCTTTGTCGGGCTCGGTGACGAGGGTGGTGATTCCGCGTAGCCGAACCTCCGAAGGGTCTCCTGCAAGGGACCCTGCGGTATTGGTGTCCCGCAGGGTCCCCTCGTTCCTCGGGAGACCCTGCGGAGGTTTCGGTGTCGCGTACTCGCGTAGTATCTCCACCGTACCATCGGTGCTGGCGCCATCGATCACGATCAGCTCAATGTCCGGATGCGTTTGGGCCAGGATGCTGTCCAGCGTTTCGCGGATCACGGGCGCCACGTTGCGGCAAACGGTGATGAGGGTGACTTTCATGGGTGCCGCCTAGCGGGGGATCGGCTTGCGAAGATGGGCACACGCAAAGGAATGGCGCGGTAGCCACACTTCGGACCGAAGCATGCGGGCGTTCAATTCCCGCGACCCACGGCCCCTACTCCACCACCACCCTACCGTTTACCATGCCACCCCGTGTATGCCAGCGCACCACGTACAGTCCCGGTGCACAGCCGTTCAATGGCAGCATGTGAGTTCCCTGCATCGTGGCCTGTTCGGTTCGAACCACACGGCCTGTGGCACTGATCAGTTCGACACGATCGCCGGGTGTGAGTTCCGCAGCGCGCAGGGTGACCAGTTCTGTAGCGGGCACCGGGAATAGGTCGAAGGCTGGTGACGCCTCGGGAAGATCACCAATGCCCACGCTCAGCATCTGGTGGACCACGCCGAGCATGGCTGCGGCCACGAGTCCGCGCGGTGCGTTATTGCGGTTGATCGAGAGGGTGATCGTCACACTGTCCTCTTCCCCATGGACCGACATCTGGGTAAAGCCGCTGATGTCGCCGCTGTGCCCAAAGTAGGTACGGCCCGCATAGGAATAGCGCATGGTGCCATGGCCGTACCCGTTGGCGCCATCGCTGAAGGAGATGTTGCTACAAGTGCGCATGGTGGTGAGCGAGGCGGGCGTGAGCAACTGACCGGTCATCACGGAACGGGTGAAGCGCGCCAGCACTTCAGGTGTGGACACCAGCGCACCGGCCGCGTAACCGAAGCTGGAGAAGCAGTCCATCAGCACCGGCGTTACATCGGTGTCGTAAACACCAGTACTGGTCCATGAACTCCAACCCGGGATCAGGTCGCCGACCACGGGCACTGCAGGCGGGAAGTAGGCGGTGAGACCCAGCGGCAACAGGATGCGCTCGTTCAATTCCACATGGAAGGGGTTGCCCGTCACGACCTCCACGATCATGCCCAGCAGCATGTAGTTGGTGTTGGAGTAGGAGAATGCTGCGTTCTGCGGGAACAAGGGCGGCGCGCTGTAGTTCTGAATGATCTGCGCCGGGGGCCAGACGCTATCCGGGTCGCTGAACCAGTTGTTCCATGCGCCGGGTGTCTGCAGGTAATCCGCCAGGCCGCTGCGGTGGTTCAGCAGATAGCGCAACTGGGTGTTGCCGGGGATGTTCGGCAATGGTGGCAGGTGTTCATCCACGGTATCGTCCAGTGTCAGCAGGCCTTCCTCGATCAATTGCATCACGATGGTGGCGGTGAACAGCTTGGTAACGCTCGCTGCCTGGAACACGTGGGCCGTGTCCACCGGCTCCATGGTGTAGATATCAGCCAGTCCCGACACGCCGTTCCAGTAGCGGTCGCCGGGCAGCAGCAGTGTCGCAGAAATGCCCGGCACGGAAAAAACGCTGCGGCAACTGTCCAGCTTCTGCTGCAATGCGGCAGCGAAGGCGGGATCG
Organism: Flavobacteriales bacterium; assembly: GCA_041745875.1. Lineage (GTDB taxonomy): Bacteria > Bacteroidota > Bacteroidia > Flavobacteriales_F > PHOS-HE28 > PHOS-HE28. Next base: position 26,440 of record JBGTIB010000132.1, read on the forward strand.
ACGGGTGCCTGACCACGGGCACTGGGCCCCTTGAACACCACGGCCAGGAGGAGGAGATGGACGACGCGTTTCAACATACCTGCAAACCTATCAGGGCACAGGGCTGCTGACTTGTCACATCCTGCGCGATCCACGCAACAATTGCGACGGGGCGTATCCGAAGTGCTTCCGGAAAGCCTTGGAGAAGCTCGGTGCATCGGCGAAGCCCACGAGCAAGGCGGCATCCTGCACCGAACTGTGGCCGCATGAGAGGACCTCATGTGCATGCAACAGTCGTCGCTGCATGCGGTACTGGTGCGGGCTGCTGCCCACCACCCGGTGGAAAGCCCGGATGAAATGCGCGGTGGACATCGCGGCCACGTGGGCCATGTCATCCACCGATATGGCCGTGCCGAGTTCCGACTCCATAAAGGCCCGGGCGCGTTGCACCCTGCGGTAGATATCCTTGCGGGTGCCGCTGCGCACCGCACCCACGGCTTGCAAGCCGCGCACCACGCCCCGGTGATCGTGTACCACGCGTTCGGCCAGGCCATGATAGAGCTCGCTTCCATCGTAGCGTGCGTCGGCGGGATCGGCGAAGAGGTCGGCCGCAAGCCGGTCGAGCACAGGGCCGAGGCTGGTATGCCGCGCGGTGTAGACACCTTCCAGGAAATCGGGACCGCTGAAGTAGCTGCCACTCCCGAGACCGTCGAAAACCTCAGGCTGTTGCGCCGCATGCACCACCTCATCGAGCAGCCCCGTGGTCAGTTCGAGGCACAAGCCTTTCACCGGTCGCTCGGCATCGATGAGCACCCGGCTCTCGCAGCATTGGTTGGCCAGCAGATATTGCCCCGCTCCCACCCGGTAGCGCACGCCGTTCACCGTGTACTCCTCAATGCCTTCAACCACATACTTGATCGCGAAGCCGCTCACGGGCAGCGCACGGTCCAGCTTCAGGAACGACGACAGGTTCAGCTCCGGCCCACCGGTTCGCAGTCGCGCATTGGTGAAGTTGTGTTGATCGATGAGCGGATGCATGTTGCCGGTCCTTTCCGTGACGGTGCTTTCACGGGGCAGAAAACTACGTCATCCACCTTCCTTCCGAGCTTGGCTTTCAGCACCGGTCGCGATGAAGCATAGAATGGTAAGCTGAGCAATTCACCTTCGACCTGTGAAAGCGATCCCCGCTCGAGGTCTACGCATGCAGGTGCAACGATGGTGTGAGGGTATTCAATGGTACAAAGCAGACCGTTCAGCTGGTCGCCTGGTGTATCACCCGCTCCCGCACCGCCACCGCCGGGTTCCCCTGGTAGATCGTGTACGCCTCCAGGTCCTTGCTCGCCATGCTGCCGGCGGCAAGCACGCTGTGGCTCTTCATGGTCACACCCAGCGTGACGATCGCCCCGGCGCCAACCCAGCTGCCATCCTCCAGTACTACGGGCTTGGTGTAGGTGGGATAGTCGGGCTTCTTGTAGTCGTGGCTGCCCTGGATGATCATGGCGCCCTGGCTGATGACCACGTTGTTGCCGATGGTGAGCTGGTCCAGGTTGTCCAGCCAGGCGCGCTGCCCGATCCAACTGTGGTCACCGATGCCGAGCTTCCACGGGAACTTGATATTGACCCCGGGATGGATGACCACACCCTTCCCTACCCTTGCCCCGAACAGACGCAGCAGTGCGGGCTTGGGCGCGCGGAAGGGGAACAATGGATTGAGGAAGAAGAGCGCGTTCGTGAAGTACCAGAGCGTGCGCTTCACGACACCCGCACCGGGGTGGAAGGTCTTAGAGTTGTCGAAACGGGAAAGGTCGACGGTGGGGCGGGTCATGGTTTCGGCCATCCCTCCAATAGGATCACTTTGACATCTCCATCCAATTTCCTGAAGTCCTTATCCGCAGTTAACAGGGGAATGTCCTTCTTGAGTGCCGTGGCAGCAATTACAGCATCTACCACAGCGAGGTTGTGCTTCTTGCGGATAACGATGGCTAGATCTTGAACAGCCCTGTCCATTTCGATCAACTCACATTCCGCCAAGAAAGCATCCAGCCAATGAAGCTGATCAGTATCCAGTACCCGCCAAGAATAAAGCTCTATCCGTGTGAACGCTGAAACATAGATCTCCTTGCCTTCCAATTCAGCTGCGAGCGTTTCATGTCCTTGAAAAATGCTGACAATGACATTGGTATCCAAGAGCAAGCTAGTCGCGGTCACGGCGCATCGCTTTTGGGGTCTCCACGGGATCACCCTCGAAGGGGATCTTTCCTACGAAACGCATAACGCTGGCACCCTTGCGATGGGTCTTTGCCAAGCGCTTCAGGGCAGCCGTTATCTGGCCTTTCTGCAATTTTCGTTTGATCACAACGACCATGCGCATCTGTTGGACTTGTCCAAAGATACCCTGAAAAGCCACCTCATTCTGCCTCGTCGGATCAAATCGGGAAATGTCGAAGGAGGAACGGGTCACCTACTGGAATTGAACATCCTTCGGTAACCGTCTAATCCTGCATGATCGCCCAGATATCGATGAGCCAAGCCGTACGCGCCTTGCGACAACAGCTCGAAGCGCTCGCCCCCCATATCCACCAGTTCACGCAAGATCTCCTCGAACCGTTCCGGGCCATCCAGTGGCAGGTCCCAACCAGCCTCCTGCCGTTCCAGGTCCTTCCACGGCGTGCGGTCGCTGATGAGCAGCGGGCGACCCACGCTGAGCGCTTCGAACATGGTGTGACCGAAATTCTCGCCCACACTGGGCATGAATACCACGTGCGAGGCAGCGAGGATATCCGGCACGCGCTCGGGTGCCACTTCGCCGTGCCATTGTACGCTAACGTTGTTGGGCAATGCAGCGATCGCGGCCTGGCAGCGCTGCCAATACGCTTCGTCGTATACGGTGCCGTAGAGGTCGAAACGCACATCTCCGGTAAGTGGTGACAGGCGCTCCATGGCGAAGAGCGTGTTCTTCTCCTGTGCGATGCGTCCCACGCTCAACAGGCGCAATTCGCCCGGCGATTTGGCGATAGGCGCGGGGGCTTCACGCTGCAACTTGCGGCCCAGGTTCGGCACCAGATGTATAACCGCATCGCGGCCGATCCAACGTTTCACGTCCTCAACCTCCTCGGCATTGGTGGCTTGGAATTCCACCCCCTTGAAACACCCTGCCACGCGCATCGCCAGCAGGGTCAGCCGTTTCAGGGTGTTCTTCTGCTGCATCACGCCACTGGCCAGCATGCCGCGCACCGCCACGATGCGCCGCTGATCGCTTCCGCGTAGTAACCATAGGGGAAGCATTGTGCTCCACCGCGACCACATGCCGTTGATGTACACGACATCCCGGTTGCGCTCCGCGAGCAGTGCCTTCCAACGGGCACCGGACCGCCCCTGCGGTGAGGCGTACCAAACGCGTTCGCCCTTGTCCTGAGTGGTCCACTGGTCGGTTCGCAGATCACGCGGTGAGGCGGTGGCGGTGTAGTCGCGGTCGCCGGTCACGATGTGAAAGTCGACCTCATTGTGCAAGTGGTCCACCATGTTCACCAAGCTGCGCACCGGGCCACCGGCCTTGAAGAAAGGCTTGTACCAATCGATGAAGACGAGCACCTGCGGCTTGGCCATGGATCAGCGCGATAAGATCCGCCTGGCGGCGGACCTGAATTTCTTTAACCGCAGATGAACGCAGATGGACGCAGATGCCCTCGCACAGGCTCCTTGGGGTACAGGGCGCCTATACGGATTCAGACCTGTAAACGGATGGACACGGACAACACAGTACAAGGTGGCTGGCGCTTGGGTCATTTCCGTTGTACTTCTTTCGGGGTCGACATGAGCGCCACGGCAGTTGCGGCCCAAGCGTCGGGGCTCCATTGGCGGCCCAGGTCGGCACTGCGACGGCCCATCTCGCGTAGTTCAGGATCGCTGCGAAGGATGATGGCCAGCAGTGCATCCTTCAGCCGGGCCTTGTCACCACTGGGGAATTGGAAGCCGTTCTCCCCGTCCACAAGGAAACGCTCCCGGGCACCGACGGCGCTGCTCAACACCAAGGGCAATGCAGCTGCGGCATGCTCATGCACCACCACGCCCCAGGGTTCAAAACGGCTGGGCAATACGAAGGCGCCGCATTGTGCCACAACATCCTGCATGTCTTCAGCCTGCTTGAAACCGAGATGATGGATGCGCGGATGTTTCCCGCTGGGCGAGTTCTTCACCTGTTCGTGCAGTTCGCCCGTTCCCGCGATCCACAGTTCCCAGTCGCGCACTACGCCGCTGGCACAGAGATCGGCAAAGGCATCGCACAGCAGTTGGTGGCCCTTGGTAGGGATGTAGCGCGCCACGCAGAGGAAGCGATGCGGCCAGGTAGTGCTTCGTTGCGCGAGCAATTTGCGGCCAAGCGGTTCGAAAAGCGCGGTGTCGGCGGAATAAAATCCGGTACGGATACGTGTGTCCGGGAATCCCAGGTAGCGTGCGTATTCCGCCTGTGCCTTACCGGTGACCCAGGCATGTGAGAACGTGCGTTCCATCCAGAACCGGGACAGGACCACGTTGGCCCACTGTCGCCCATCGCCGCGCCATGCGGTATCGCTGCACAACACCACCGGTACGCCCTTCGCACGCAACGCACGGGCCACGCGCAGGTAGGCTTTGTCCACCCAACCGCTCACGAACACGATGTCCGGAGCCAATGCCATACAGCGCTGATACAGGCCCGCATCATCACTGCGGTCGCGCACTTCGGCATGGATGCCTTTCCCTTGCAGCGAAGCGAAGGGTGCTTCCGCATTCACCGGCCAACGTACAAGATGTACTTCGGCCCCATGACGTTCGGCCAGATGTTGCAGGCAAGCAAGCACGTAGGGTGCGGCTTCGGTGTAGAGGAAGAGGGCTTTCACGGGGGGATTAGCGAGTGGCGAGTGATCAAGTAGCTAGTTTCGAGTGGCGAGTGGGG
>JBGTIB010000133.1:0-28045 GCA_041745875.1 Flavobacteriales bacterium
ATCCGTTCTTTGCATCAACCATTTCCGCGGTGGCGCCGGTGTCGCTCACCAGGATCGGACGTCCGCGCGCCATGGCCTCCAGCACCACCGTGGGCATTCCCTCGAAACGCGTGGGCAGCACAAGCGCATGGCATTCGCCGTAGAGCCGAAAGAGCGTAGCATCATCCACCTTGCCCAGCAGGCGCACATTCGTAGGCAGTCCCGTGGTGCTGTATTGTTGCAACAAGGGACCATCACCGGCCAGTTCGAATCGCACCTTGTTCCCATGGCCCTCGGCTTCCAGGCGACGCGCCACGGTCATCAACACATCAAGGCCCTTGTTGAACGCGAATCGGCCTACGAACAACAGACGAAGCGGACCATCCCCCATAGGATACGGTGGCGGCACCTCAGGCACATCCACGGCATTGGGAAGTACCTCCACGTGCGTCGGAGCACCATCCACCAGACGTTCGAGGATGGTTGTCAGTCGGCCGCCCAGGGATACCACCACCCTGCTCCTGCGCGCGATATGGCGCAAGACCCTGCGGAATGGGAGCCCCATTAAGCGTTCCTTCCAGGTAATGCCTTGGAACATCTCCAGACCATGTGGGTGGAGGATGGTGCGATGACCGTGACGACGGATGCTCTGCCAGACACAGAATCCCTGCGAGAGCACCACATCGGGCTTGATCGTATCCAACCGCCGACCCACCCTTTCGCTGTATCGCCACAATTCACCGAGGTAGAAGCGCTTCGGATCGATGTCCGGCACCCCGACCTCAATGATCCCAAGCGCCGGATCGAAGATGGGTGCCTTGTGGGGATGCACCACCGTCAGACGCAGGTCACCGCGCCGGGCGAGATGCTCGGCCAGGAGCCGCGAATGTCGCTGCATGCCACCCATCGCTTGGGGGAAGACGCCATCGGTGCAAAGCGCTACATGCAACATCGGGAGGAACGGTGGAAGCGGTACGAGCGAATGAAAAGGTTCGGTGCGAAGGGACGTGGAAGCTGTAGTTCAGGTGTTGGATCCAACGAACACATGGCGACCCTGACGGTCAACGCTGAGGCGCATCGACCTGTTCCCGCAGCAGCGTGGCCACGCCATCATCGATGGTCCAGCGTGGTTCCCAACCCGTGACCCGTTTGAGCTTGGCGACATCTGCCAGAAGGTGCATGCGTTCCACTTTCCGGATTCGTTGGGGATCCACCTCGATGGTGAGCGGCTCCCCCAACTGGCGTTCGAAAGCTTCCACGATCTCCCGCACGCTGTATTCGATGCCGCGCCCGATGTTGAACACGTCGTGGCCCTGGATCCCGGTGCCCAGCAAAGCTGACATCGCGCGGGCCATGTCCTCGGTATGGATGAAATCCCGCTTGGGCTCCAGGTTGCCGAGCTTCAGTGTACGTGCACCGGAAAGCACCTGTCGTTGGATCTCGGGGATCAGGTGGGGATTGGTCTCGTTGGGCCCGAAGGCATTGAAGAAGCGCCCGGTGATCGTCGGGATCCCGGTGCGCAGGTGGAACTCGCTGGCGAACTTCTCGGTGGCCAGTTTGGTGGTACCGTAGATGTCCATCGGGCCGGTGCTATGATCCTCCGCCATGGCACCATCGGCGATGGGGTATACCGCGGCCGTGCTGGCGACGAAGACCTGAGTCACGTGATCGCCATGTGTACAGGCATCGAGAACGCTCAGGGTTCCATTGATGTTGATGTCCGTGGCCTCCTCCGGATGGCTGTTGCAATACGGGATGAAATGGATGGCCGCCAGATGCAACACCGTATCGGGCCGCACCTGCTCGAAGACCTTGCGCGTCGCGTCGCGATCACGGATATCCACCTTGAAGAAATGCTTGTCGGTCACCGGAGCAAGGTGCCTGCGGCCGAAGGACAGATCGTCCAACACGTTCACTTCATGGCCCAGCGATGCCAGATGCGTTCCCACTGCGGAACCGATGAATCCCGCGCCCCCCGTGATCAATACCGTACGGCCCATGGCGCGAAGGTACCGTACTTGCATGGGACGGGACCCGGCCGCGTGCTGGGGCTTTCACCTTGAGCTGCTCCGATCAAGACCTTCCTCCGGATCGGGTAGCACCGTCCCAGTACATTTGGCGCCTTGCCGAATGCCGGTGAACATATCCTCATCGTTTGCCACACCTTTCCCCCTGCACACGGGGTGGGTGGGAGGCGTTGGGCCAAATTCGCCAAGGTGCTGGCAAGGCGCGGTTTCAAAGTGCACGTGATCTGTGCCGAAGCCCACCCCGGATCCCCCGTCTCGGCCTGGATGGCCGATGCCTCCACGCCGGGTATCACCATCCATCCATTGCCGCGCCGCTATCCCTCGGTGATCAATCGCTGGCCTTTGAAGAGCCTGGGCGAGAAGCTTGCATACCGCTTCTGGCTCCGTGTACTGCCACTGCTGGGCAGGGGCAATTACCGGGACGCCGCTCTTTTCTGGCGCGATCAATTGGTGCAACAAGCAAGTGCGTTGATCAGCGCACACGGCATCCGCACCATGATCTCGTCCGGTGCTCCCTTCCGCCTCCTGCACCACGCACTGGCCGTGAAGGAGCAGCATCCACAGCTGCACATCGTCTCGGACCTGCGCGACCCGTGGACATGGTGGGACAACTACGGTCATGGCAGCCTGCCCCGGAAGCGTTTCGCGGAAGAGCAGGAGATCGAGCGGCAGGTGATGGAGGGCAGCGACAGGATCATCAGCCCGAGCAGCAGTGTGTTGCAGCACATCGCCAAGCGGTACCCACAAGTCGCATCCAAGTGCGTGCGCATCCCTCATGCCATCGACCCCGACGAGGTGGGACAGGCGCTACCCCGGCATCAGGAGGATCGTTTCCGGTTGATCTATGCGGGAACGCTATACGGTGCCGAGGAGGCCAACATTTACTTCGCGTCAGTGATCGACGCGTTCCAACGGCTGGAGGCCCTCGCACCGGCACGTGCGGCGAACACCCGTTTCGACCTGTACATCGCTGCGAACGATGCCCGCGTTCCCATCGCGATGGTACGCGAAGCAGGTTTGCAGGAGCGGATCAGGTTCCACGCACCCATTCCCCCGAAGGAGATCTTTCCACGCATTGCTGCGGCTGACGCTGCCATGGTATTCACCCCCCCGAAGAACCGAGACCTGGTGGGCACCAAGTTCCACGAGTTGTTCCACCTGCGTGTGCCCGTGATCCATGTTGGAGAGCCAGGCGACATCAGCCGTACGATCGAAGAAGGCGCGCTGGGCTGTTCCCTGCGTGTGGCCGAGCTGGCGGAACAATTGCCCCGCATCATCCTTGGAGCGCGCGTATTGCCGAGGGCATCGGCGGATCACACTGCAGGCTTGTTGCTGGACGCCATCACCGAGCGTCTGGTGAAGGAGGTGTTGCTGTGATGCGGGTTGGCTAGGCGAGCCAACGTTACGGCTTGGTGAGCATCGTATAGATCAACCTGTTCACCCCGGGCAGGCGCACTGGCATGAGGTTGTACCACCGGGTGAGCCGCAAGAGCATGCGCTTATCCGCGCTCAACCGGGCGAACCAGTCCGGTGCCAGCAACACCGCTTCGAGCTCCAATAATGTGGGCTCATCGATCCTGCCTGCCTTGCGATGGAGCAGGACCTGCAGGTAGGTGCGATGTATGATCCCCAGCAGCAGATCCGCATTGCGTATCCGTTCGGCATCGGCCTTGAACTTCTCGTGGTACATCATTGCCGAACGGCTGAAGCGCATAAGAAGGCGGGCGGGGTCCACCGCCTTGCGCTCCTCGGCGATCCGGTAGTAGCAGTCCGGTTCCCCGGGAAAGAGGCGGTATTGTACACCGGGACTGAGCAAGGCACGGGTGTGCAACTCCACGTCCTGATGCCTGGAAAAGCCCTCATCGAAACCGCCCAATGCCGAAAGAAAATTGCGGTCCCAGATCGGCTGCATGGTCTGCCAGGGCAGCTTGTGCCGGAAGAAGTCCAGCAAGGGAGCATCGCTGTCGGGCACCCAACGGTCGTCATTGTCACCGGGCTTCTCCTCGAAGACCTCCATGGTGAACACCATCAGGTCCATTCCACTTCCCTTCATGTACTTCAAGCGGTGCTTGAGACAATGCCGTGCGAGCAGATCGTCGGCGTCGAGCAGGATGATATAGGCACCGCGCGCGTGTGCGATCCCCAGGTTCCTGCAATGGTTCGCTCCCTTGTTCTTGGGCAGCACGGTCAGTCGGATGCGCGGATCGGCCTGTGCAAGTTGTTGCAGCAGTTCGGGACTGCCATCGCTGGAGGCATCGTCGATCACCAGCAGCTCCCACCTGCCGTCGGTCTGTTCCTGCACCGAGCGGACCATGTCGCCGATGAACGCGCACTTGTTGTGGCTGGGCACGATCACCGTGACCAGGGGTTCGGGATCCGGCTCGACCGAGGACCACTCCGCATACGCGCGTCGCATGTGGAGCAGCAGCGTGCCATACTCCTCCTGGAACGCCGGTTTGCTGAAATGCTGTTCCGCGAAAGTGGTCATGCGCTTCCGCCTGGCTCCATCGGGCTTGGTGAGCTCCAGCGTAAATGCATGATCGAGCACCATGCCCAATCCATGCTGGCGCACCATGCCACTGAGATCACCCACGCCTTCGCTGATCACTACAGGCAGGCCGGCGGACAGGTATTCGGCGAATTTGGTGGGCGAGGCTACGCGATTGGTGATGCACGGATCGCGCAGCAACAGGCCATGGTCACAGGCCAGCAACATGGAGCGGACCTCGTGATGTTCCACCCACACCTGTGCCACCTGCTGCGGGAACCGTGCCTGGAGCGATACGATGCAGGGGTGACTGCCACTGAGGAACAGCAGACGATGTCCTGGATCCTGCTTCAGCCATGGACCCAGCCTGTCGTGCATCAATTCCAACGACTGCCAGCCCACCACGGTACCGGAGTACACCAGCACCACATCCTGTTCGTTCCACCCGAAACGACCACGCACATCGGCGGGCGATTCACCATGCTGCGCCAGCAACGCGCTGCCCAAAGTGCAAGGGATCACCACCTGTCGTGTGCCCGTATACCCGAAGCGTGTGCGCCAATGTTCCACCAATGCTTCGCTCACGCTCAGGCGCACATCCGAGCGTTTCACGGCCAGTTCCTCCACGTGCGATGTGGCAGCGATGAGCCGGTCGTCGTCCATCACCCTGAACTCCTCCCATTCCGCCGCATAGGCCGCGCGTGCGTCGAAGCACACCTTCACCACACGGCCCATGTTGCGCATGCGCAGTGCCAGGCCGGTGGCGAAGATGCCCCTGCCGATGATCCCCGACGGCCGCAACAGCAGGCAGACCAAGTACAACCAGATCCAGTTCACCCGCCAGTTGATCGCGCGTGGCACCATGGGCAGCACGATGGCACCCGGGCTGCGTGCCTGGATGGAGTGTCGCGAGAGCGCATATCCGCGCATGGAGACCAACGCCACCAGGCGTACCCGATCACCACCCAGGGTGTTCAGGTGTTCCACCACATCGGTCACCTGGCTCCAATAGACGCCGGAAGGTTGATCGTTGTATGTGAGGTAAAGGACCACGGGCGGTTCAGGGGGTGCGCAGGAAATGCTCCAAAGCAACGAACACGCGCTCGGTGGCCTGGCCATCCCACAACATGGGTATGCTTCCCTTCTTGAACGCACCGGAACGGATCCTGTCGATGGCATCGGCGAGCCGTGCCTGATCGAAAGGGACCAGCTCATTGCTGCCTTCTGTCACCGTGATGGGCCGTTCGGTACTGGGGCGCAGCGTGAGGCAGGGAATACGCCGGTAGGTGGTCTCCTCCTGAATGCCGCCGCTGTCGGTGATGACGAATGCACTGGTGGAGACCAGCTTCTGGAAGGCGAAATAATCGAGGGGGCCACAGGTGATCATGCCGGGCAAAGCTTTCAAACGCTCCATCAGGCCGGCCGCTTCCAGCCTTTGTGCCGTGCGCGGATGCACGGGGAAGACCACCTTGTGCGTATCCGCCACGAAGGACAAAAGCTCCACCATGTCCGCCAGGCCAGCCGCATGGTCCACGGAGGCAGGGCGATGCATGGTGACCAACACATGCCCTCCGGTACCGAGCCCCAACACATCGAGGACAGGGTCCAACGCGATCCGATCATCGAAGGCCACGAGCGTGTCGATCATGGTATTGCCCACCGCGTGGATGCCTTCAGCGGAAATGCCTTCGCGCAACAGGTTCTCGCGCGCACTGGCTTCGGTGGTGAGATGCAGGTCCGCGATGCGATCGGTCAGGATGCGGTTCACCTCCTCGGGCATGTCCATGTCACCGTTGCGCAGGCCGCTTTCCAGATGGGCCAGGCGTGTGCCCGTGCGGTTGGCGGTGAGCGCAGCGGCGAGCGTGCTGTCCACATCGCCCACCACCAGCATTACATCGGGCCGGTGTTGCAGCACCACCGGTTCCAGTGCCAGCATGATCTGCGCCATGCGGGTGTTGGGTGTGCCTCCCGGGATCCCCAGCAGGTCATCGGGCATCAAGCCGAACTGTTCGAAGAACACCGTGCTCATGCGCTCGTCGTGGTGCTGGCCGGTATGGACCAGGCGCAGTTCCCAGCCTCCCCGCGCGGCGGCCACCTCCTTGAAGCGGGTGACCTTCACGAAGTTCGGGCGGGTCCCCACCACCACCATCAATTTCCTCATGCCACACTTCGGGTTCTGGTGGCGATCAGGAACTCATCGCTCGGGGTGTCGCTCACCTTGCGTGCCGGTGCACCGGCGATGGTCATGTGCCCTTCGGGAAAGGATCGGTTGACCACGCTGTTGGCACCCACCACCAGGTTGTCGCCCAGTACGATGCCACCGAAGATCTTGGCTCCGGGACCGATGTAGCAGTTGTCGCCGATCACCGGAACCGGCTCCGGAGGTGGACCCGGGCGTGTGCCGATGACCACGTCCACATGGATCCGGCAATTGCGGCCGATGCGCGCATCGGGATGCACCACGATCGTTCCGCGGTGAGCGATCGAAAGGCCGGGGCCACAGGTGTTCGGCGGTATCTCGAATCCGCAGCGGACGCCCTGGCGGTGCAGGCGGTACGAATAGTACTTGCGCAGCAAGGCCCAGAACGGGTTGCCCGCCGGCTTGCAGTTGATCAGGTATTCCACGCGCCGCAGCAGGCGCTGGAACAGCCAGACCTCGTCGTAGATCGGATTGAAGGATGCCTCGCGCCGCAACTGGCTGCGATCGGCCGCGCGGTACGCCATCATGTCCTGGTGCGAGCGGATCATGTCGGCTTCAGCGTTGAGCGCAGTGATGAAAGCAGTGCGGTGAGCCGTTCCGCGTTCCGGAAACCCAGGATCCGATGGATGGCGACATAGGCTGGCGTCGTGGCCTTGGACACCTGCGGCACGAAACCACGCCCGATGCTCCGGTCATATTCCGCGAATGCCGCCATACGATCATGCTTCGAAAGTACGCGGATGGCCATGAACAGGAATTGGTCCGCGGTGGCGATGGCCCCGGCATGTGCACTGGGATCGTGCTGCACCAGGTGATCGCGGATCGCCCTGCGCAACGCCAGGTAGCGGATCCAGTTCTCGCGTTCGTGCGTTCGACTGATGGATCCCTGGCTGCGCTTCAGCACAATGCAGGCTTCTTCCGGATCCCAAGCCACCCTGCCTCCGGCTTGCAGCAAGCGGAACAGGAGTTCATAGTCCTGGCTGCTGCCCAGATCCGCGCGCCACGCTCCGACCTGCTCGATCGCACTGCGCTTCCACAGGTTGGCGCTGGTGGTGCCGAGCTCCGTGCGCAATAGAGCCATCCAGGGGTCGCGGCCCGGCAGCGGCACGAAATGCTCCCGGCCGTCCTCGTAGCGGTTGCGATAGGCACCCGCGACCACGGCCGGAGACCCTGCCTGCTCTGCGATCGCAAGCTGCCGGCGGATCTTGTCGGGATGCAGCACATCGTCGGCATCCAGGAACTGCACATAGGTCCCTTCGGTATGTTGCAGGCCGATGTTGCGTGTGGCCGATGCACCGGCATTGGGGCCGCTCATCACGCGGGCCCGACCCGGATGTGCGGCCAGCACCTGTTCCACTACCGCCAGCGTGCTATCGGTGGAACCATCGTCCAGCACCAGCACATCAAGATCGTGGTGGCTTTGCGCGAACACCGAACGCAGGGCCGCAGCAACGTGTTCGGCCACATTGAAACATGGTATGATCACGGCAACACGCATGCTTGGGGTCCTTCGATGGCTTCGGAACAAAGTACGTGGCTGTCGCCGGGTCGCACAAGGCGCAGCCGCGCATCACTTCACAGGGGGCAACATACCTTCCTTCCGCAGGCGCTCGATCAGCCGGGGCACGAAGATCTCCACGCCGGCCTGGTTCAGGTGGCTGTGATCGGCGAAGTGCAAATGATCGTCGAGGTCGTGGTCCAGGCCCATGTCGATGTGCTTCACGCCGCGCTCACGCAGCAACTCGCCCATGAAGTCCACGAAGGCGATATGGCGCGCACGATCCACCGAGGACGCCGGGATCGGGTGCGTGACAAGCACCAAGGGGATCCCCTGTTCCTGCGCCCAGGCGATCAAGGCCTCCAATTGCGCGACCTGTTCGGGCAATGGATCGAAGGAGCCGCTGCGACCCGAAAGTGGCTGCGCCGTATTGCGCTCATCGTAGCGGCAGTAGCCCCGGCCCGCATAATTTTCGGACAGGTATTGCGGAGCGTGACCCTGCATCATCCAACGCAGCACCAGCATGTTCACCCCCCGTGGATCGCGCAATGCGAAGGCCATCCTCCGTGCTGCATGCCCGCTTGTATTGTTCTGCACCAGGTCCGCCGTGCTCTCCAATCCCTCGTCCTCCAGGAAGGATTTGCTCACCTCCAGCACCAGCAGGCCCGTGTTCCCCGCGTGCAGGTATGCCTCCGCCAGATAGCGTGTGTTCATGGCGGTCTGTGCGCTGCTGCCCAGGTTGAACATGTCCAGGCCATGCGCCGCGAACAAGGCAGGATCGTATCCCCGGTAGGCATGGGAGGAACCCATCACCACCACATCGTGACGCCGTGCCGGATCATACTCGTCGAAACGTTGCCAGGTATCGCCTCCCTTCCAGTAGTAGTGATCGGCGGTACGGAAGATCAGGGGCACGCCACCGACCTCGACCCGGGTGAGCAACAGGAAGGCACCCAGGTACATGGCCAACAGCACCAGCAGCAGGAGCGCACCTTTCCGCAACAACATCATCGCTTCATCAGAATTGGAAATAGATGAACGCGACCTCCCCGAAGTTGCCGAAGAGCAGGAGCAACAACAGCAGGCTGCCGTGGAACAGGTACGGACCCGCAGCACTGCGGAAACGGCGCTCGCCCCGAACCACCGCTTCCAAACGATGGTCCAGGAAGAGGGAAGCGAAGGCGAGCGTCAGGGTGATGGCGAGCACCGGCGCGGAGAAGATGTCGATCAGGCGTTGCATGCCCGCCATGCCGGGTGTGAAATGCCACAAGTGACCGAGTACCGACCCTACTTGATCCATGTCCTGCGCCCGGAAGAAAATGCGCGAGAAGGTGACCAGCGCAAAGGTACCGGTGATCATCAAGGCCTGGTGGAACCAGGGAACGCGGTACAGCCCCACGCCGGCATTGAAGCGTCGCCACACACCGCCCGTGATCGGCGCGAGCACCATGTACAGGCCGTTCAGCAGACCGTAGATGACGAAGGTCCAACCCGCGCCATGCCAGAGCCCGCTGAGGAAAAAGACCACCATCAGGTTGAAGTACCAGCGCTGGGTGGTGACGCGGTTGCCACCCAGGGGGATGTAGATGTAATCGCGGAACCAGCTGCTCATGCTGATGTGCCAGCGCGACCAGAAATCGGCGATGGAGGTGGCGAGCTGTGGTGTGCGGAAGTTCTCCATCAGGCGGAAGCCGAGCACGCGCGCCGCACCGATCGCAATGTCGCAATACCCCGAGAAGTCGCAGTAGATCTGGATGCTGAAGAGCACGACGATGAGCAAAATGGAAAACCCATCGTAGCCTGTGGGATCGGCATATACGCGGTCCACCACGGGCGCAATGCGGTCGGCGATCACGATCTTCTTCACGAAGCCCCAGAGCATGCGCTTCAGGCCTTCGATGATGCGCTGCTGATCGAAGCTCATGCGTTGCACGAACTGCGGCAGCAGGCTGGGTGCGCGTTCCACCGGACCGGCCACCAGCTGCGGGAAGAAACTGACGAAGAGCGCGAAGCGGCCCATATGCCGCGTGGGTTCCAGGTGGCCGCGGTACACATCGATCGTGTAGCTCATGGTCTGGAAGGTGTAGAAGCTGATGCCGATGGGCAGGAGCATTTCGTGATCGGGGATCGTGTAGCCCATTCCCGCCATACCGAACAGCCCTCGCAGGGTGTCGTTGGCGAAGTTGAAATACTTGAAACCGGCCAGCATGCCCAGGTTCATGCCGATGGACAAAAGCAGCCAACGTTTTCGAACGGACTGTTCGGTGGTGCGGTGGATGGCACGCGCCGCCGTGAAGTCCAGCACCGTGGAGAACAGCAGCAGCAGGGCGTACTCGGCGCGCCACGCCATGTAGAACAGGTAGCTCGCCACCAGCAGCAGTACCCAACGGAAGCGGTGCGGCAGCAGGAAATACAGCAGCGCAACCAGCGGGAAGAAGACCGCGAACTCGATGGAGTTGAAGAGCATGGATGCGGCGCGTGGTGCGTAAAGAAAAGCAGTGCCCGCGAGCGATCAACGTTGGTGCTCCGACAGCAGCCCGGCCAAACGGCTGAAGTTGGCACCCGCCTCGAAGCCCTGGCGCCAGGCCTCACGCACTTGCGCGCGCGCCTTCGGATCGCACCAGCGTGCCGGCGCTTCACTGTCCAACCACACAGCGAGTGCATCCGCGCTGGTATCCGCAGGCAACAGGGTACCGGTGTCCGGGCTGAGCACCTCCCCCACTCCGCCCACGTCGTTCGCCACGAGGGGAATGCCGAAGCTGGCCGCTTCCATCATCGAGACCGGGACACCTTCCTGCGCACTCAAGTGGAGGAACAGGTCCACCGCTTGTTCGCGGTAGAAGCGCATCAGTTCCCCGTGTTCCACATGGCCCATCAGCTGCACGGTGACATGGCCTGGCAGGTCCTTGATCGCACGTTCCAGTTCCGCCCGGCCTTCTCCATCGCCGAAGTGCGTCCAATGCATGGGGCGCTTCACAAGCCTCAGGGCGGCGGCGATATCCTGTACTCGTTTCGGTGGCCGCAGGTAGGCGGAGCTCACCACACGCAACACGGGATCCGGCGCCCAGGGTGCCACACCCCTGTCCGGTGTGCCCAGCGGCGTATGGAACAAGCGGGCGGCATGCTGCGGATGACGCGCTTCCAGATAAGCCTTGCCATGGCGCGCGATGCAGCACACCATGTCCGCCCATTCCAACTGCGCCGCACGGTAAGGGATCACGCCTTCGGCACGTCGTTGTTCGAAGAGATCCCAGCCGTGCGCCAGCGTGGCGAAATGCATCCCCGGCACGCGTTGCTTCACGAGCCCCAGCACGTTCACCCAATCCTCCATCCACACGGACAACATCACCACGCGCTCGGGATCGTAGCGGGACATCAATTGCCTTTGCACCGCATCCGCCTTGCGCAACAACTGCCGGGCATGGTTCTGCGCCTGGCCGATGCTACCTGGGTTGGTGAAGCGGCCATCGCCCCGGCGCCGTGCCAGTGCCATGATCTCCGGGAAGCGGCCCAGCGATGCCGTCAGGGAAATGGGCTGGTAGGCTTCCTCCTCCGTCCACAAGTGCTCCACGCTCACACCCTCCGGTGGTTCCACACGTCCTTCACCCGCATACATGGGGAAGATGCGAATGGAGGAGAAGCAGCTGCGCCACACCTCCAGCGCTGTGGAAAGGAAGACCTCGCCCCGCCCTGTCGGGTACTGCCGGGAGAACAACCAGAGCTCCTTCATGCCGCCGGGGTTTGGTCCTCGCGGGACGATGATAGCAAAGCGCGCATCACGTAGTAAAGGCGCGCAGCATCCATCCTGCCGCCAGCCCGCATGTAGGACATGACGACGCCCAAGCCATGGTGCGGCAAGTGGTACAGCAACTCGTGCCACGCCTGGTCGGTACGCGCGCGGAAAGCCTCCTGATCGAAATAGGAACTGGCATCGTTCCAACTGACCAGTCCATCCAGGTAGCGCTTGAAGTCACGGACCATCGCCGCATCGGGATCACGTCGAAAGAACTTCACGGCCATCGCATGCAGTTCCAGTTGTTCATCGCGCGGCGTTTCCATTCCCACCGTGGTCAGCGCATGCGCGAACAGAAAGGCGAGGTCCGCCCAGCGATCGCGGCCGTGGCTGATGTTCTGCGGGCCTTCGCGGTATATGATCAAGGGCTCCTGGATGTTGGCGAAGCGTGTCACCCGCGCCAGTTCAAGCTGGAACATCCAGTCCTCGCCATACCGCGGCCAGTGCGCACGGTAGGCGATGTTGTGCGCTTGCACTACGGCACGGCGCAGGGCCATGGTGGGTTGGTATACCGCCACGCCGAAGAGGAGGCCAGCTGTACAATCCGCATGGGAGACCGGAAGTCGTCGTATCACGGTGGGCTCGTGCATCAAGGCGAGCGCACTGCCGCACACACCAAGTGCGGGATCGCTTTCCAGCAGTTCCACCTGGCGCCGAAAACGCTCCGGAAGAAGGATGTCATCCGCATCGACGCGCAGGAGGTATTCCCCCGACGCGGCATTCATGGCATGCTGCGCGGCAAGTCCCGGACCCACATTGTGCTGAAGCGCGATCACACGCATGCGTGGGTCATCGCAAGCCTGAAGGATACCCGGACTGTCGTCGGTGCTGGCATCGTCCACGGCGATCAATTCGAAGTCGCGGAAGTCCTGAGCAAGGATGCTGTCCAGGCAGGCCTGCAACCAGGGGGCCTTGTTGTACACGGGCAGGATCACGCTGGCCTTCATCGCCGGAGATGCTTCCATTTGCGTTGCATGCGGAAGGCCCACCATCCCGGTGCACGCAATTGTTGCTTCACCTCGGTCAGGCGCTTGTGGTCGGTGGCATCCAACTGCGCCGGATCGAGGTCCACCGCGGCCAGCAGTTTCCGCATCATGTTGAACTGCTCCCTGCTGTGGATGACATGGTTCCAACGCAACAGGAAGTGGATGACCATGCGACGCACCAATGGAGCGTGGCCCGGCCCGACGGGTATCGCGCGCAACGTGGTTTTCAGTGGGTATCCTTCGGCAATTACCGCCGCCAGGTCCATCACACCGGTGCGGACACAGAGCCCGTGCAATACACCGGCGATCTCATCGACGAAGGCGGACTGCGCGGTGCCGGTCTTGCTGTCGTCGTGCAATCGGAACACCGCGAGGTCCACCGGATCGAAACGCAGATCCGAGGTGCCATGCCGGAACAGGAGCTGCTGCCAGAGTTCGTAGTCCATCACATAGCGCAGACCTTCCTCCACCCCGCCCACGGCACGCACCGCATCCATGCTGAAGAATGTGGACTGCTGGTTGATGTTGGGCCGCACGAACAGGTTCTCGGCGTGCGCCGCATCATCCAGTGGGGCGACGTGTTCGCTTCCGTTCGCCTGTCGGATGCGACGCCTACCACCGAAGGCGATCAACGATGGGTTTTCCGAAAAGGCCTCCGACACCCGCTGCAATGCTCCGGGCAACAGGAGGTCGTCGCTGTTCAGCCAGCCGAAGACATCGCCGGTGGCATGTGCCAGGCCCTTGTTGATGGCGGCGGATTGTCCTTCATCCGGTTCACTGCACCACCACGCGAGACGATCGGCGTAGCGCTGGATGATGTCCGCCGAGCCGTCCGTGCTTCCACCGTCCACCACGATGTGCTCCACCTGCACACCGCGCTGCTCGTGCACGCTTCGCAGGCATTCCTCGAGGTAGGGCGCCTGTTGGAAGCTGGGTGTGATCAGGCTGATGCGGGGCGGCATGGAGGCGGTCAGGCTTCGGTCCTGCGCAGGACGGACCAATATACACGCAGCACATCGTCGGTCATGGCCCCGATGGTGCGTTGCACGGCCTTGCTCCGCAGCGCCGCCTGCCCCATGCCCCGGGCCAGTGTACGATCGCCAGCGAGCTGTTGCATGTGTTCCGCGAGTTGCTCGGGCGTGTTATAGAGGAACCCGGTGTGGCCGTTTTCGATCAGTTCCGGCGTGCCACCCGAGGCATGCCCGATGACCGGAATGCCGGTGGTCAATGCTTCCAGGGTGACGCGGCCGTAGGCCTCGTACTTCGAGCAGGTGAGCGCTGCGTGTGCTCCAAGGAACAACGCATAGGCATCGTCCACGAAGCCGGGCAATTCCACATGTTGCTGGAGATCAAGTTCGCGGATGCGCTGTTGCACCGGTTCCATCCGCCCCGTGCCCGCAAGGACCAGCTCCGCATCAACACCCTGTGCACGCACGCTGGCCAGCGCTTCCACGGCTTCAAGCTGACCCTTCGAAGGGTGGAACAGACCGGCGAGCACAAAGCGGAATGGTCCTTCCTGTTCCCATCGTTCTTCGGCTTGCACCGCCAGGGTGGCTGCCTGTTCCGCAGTGGCCACACCATCGTGGATCACTTCCATGGGCCGATCAGCGCCCACTTTGTGCAACACTTCAGCACGTACCGCTGCGGACATCGCGATCACCGCATCCGCTTTTCGCAGGGTCGCAGCGAAGGCGCGATCACCCCCATCCACCTGGTAGCCATAGTGCAGTCCGAAAAGCTCCCGCACATGCCAGACCCACGGTACGCGCAACGCACGGGCAAGGTCGGCACCGAAGCCGATCACCGAACTGTTCACGTGCAGCAGGTCGATGTTCCACGCGCGTGCCTGCTCGGCGAGCCGGGGCAATAGCGCGCGGTTGTGCAGGGTACGCCGTCGCTGCTTTCGCCAGTGGCGCAGGTGCTGCATCACGCGGTGATGCGGACCACCCATGTACACGCGTCGCTCCACCCAGGGTAGGAACGGGATCACAGCGTAGGGAACGGCATGGCGCTCCAGCACCTCGAGCATCGGCCCTTCGCGTGCCAGCAACACATGCGGCTCCACACCATGCGCCGCACGGGCCTGCAACAGCAGGTCGAGCATGCAACGGTTGGCGCCATAGAGATCGCCGTAATGGGTGATGTAGGCCACCTTCATGGGGCGGTGCGAGACCTGGACATGTGATCCGGCAGGCAATGTAGTCGCTGCGGAACGGACGGGGTCGCATCGCATCGATCCACCTGACACGCACGCGACGCCCAACTATCTTTGGGTCCCGGGTGTTTCCCGTGGACCACATGCCCCCAGCTTTTCATTCGTTCAACGCACGGACCCTTCGGCATTGGGCAGGTACGCTGCTGTGCTGCACGGCGGGTGCCGTCTGGGGACAATGGAACGTGCCCACCACCATCGTGTTGGACGGCGTGGATGCGGCGGATCGACAGGTGACCGGACTTGCGGCGCCGGTGCAGGACGATGCCGCCGTTTCGCTCGACGCGCTTCGGCATCTGCATACCTCCTTCGCTCCCGCGACCGGCAGTGACCCGCTCATCGCAGACCTTGTACCAGCACCCACTACTCTGGTTCCCGGCATGGTGATCACACTGGTACCGGCCAGTACCAATGCCGCCGCCGCGCAGCTGGTGTTGAACGGAGCACCTGCCACGCCCATCGTGAAGCGTGGCGCCCTGCCCCTGGAGGCCGGTGACCTGGTGGCCGGTGCCCCCGTGCGCATGGCGTTCGATGGAACGCGCTTCGTGGTGTTGGACGCCATGCCCCTGCCCTGTCCCAGCGGTTTCACAGCCCTGTCGCGCGGCACCTGCATCGCTGATTCCACGGCGGGAGAGGCCAACTATTTCGATGCCAACCTGGTGTGCCGCGCGCTGAACGCACGCCTGTGCACCTTCGGCGAATGGGTTTCCGCCTGCAACCGGATCCCGGACTTCTTCTCCACGGTGCCCGTGGCCGAATGGGTCGACCATGCCGCCAACAATACCAACTCCGCCAAGCTCGTGGGGCATGGTGAGAACGGCTCCGTGGCAGGTCTTGGAGCGGGCTGCATCTTCGGCGGTTGGAACTTCGCCGATACCGGCATCAGCGCCATCCGCTGCTGCACCGACCGATGAGAGCGGCCGCCACCATCATCACCAACGCATTGTGCGGTGTGCTGTTCGCCCAGGTCACAGTGGACGGTCCGGTGCAACTCACCGGTGCTCCTGCGGACCGGCGCATCGTTGGTGTCGCCGCCCCGGTGGATGGCAGCGCTGCGATCACCGTGGGAACCGCACTGCTCGGCACGGGCCATTGGGCTACGGCCTCCGTGGAAGCCGATACCGTGGTCCTGCAACTGACACCGGCAACGAGCACCCTGAACGACGGTCTGCTGATCCGTTTCGCGGCCCCGACCGATCTGGGCGGCCCCATCCACCTGCGTGTGGACGGAGCGCCCGCGTTGGCTCTACGTCGTCCCGATGGTCTCGTTCCGTTGTCCGGTCAGATCACGTCGGGTGCTGTGTGCGAAGTGATCCTCAACGGAGGAGCATATGTGTTGCTGGCACCCGCATCGCGCGGCTGTGCGCCCGGCTGGTCGCTCGTGCATGAACGCCTTTGTATTGAAACACAGGATACCCCGGGCCTCAACTTTCACCAGGCCGCCACACGTTGCGCAGAAGTGGGCGGGCGCCTGTGCACCTGGGATGAGTACCACGTGGCCTGCACACTGTTGGAGAGCCAACTCCTTGGTCTGTTCGATGGCTGGGAATGGATCGACGATACTTCGAACCACACCCACACGGGCGATCAGGCGGGCAGTACCGATTGTGCCGCGCAACGCTCGGCCGTTCCACTGAACGCCTTTCAGACACGCTGCTGCATGCATCCACGATGAAGAGCATTCGACCTGGCATAGCGCTCATTGCTTCGCTGATCGCGGTGGCCGTGCACGCGCAGGTGCGGATCGACCGGCCTGTGCAGGTGAGCGGGCCGACCGACGCCCAACGGCAGGTGACGGGCCTCACCTCCTCCACCGAGGCTGGTGAAGTGCTTACCGCCACCGTGGACCAGAGCGGTGTCCATCGTTTCGATACGCCGGTCTCCGGACTGCCCTGGCAGGTGGACCTTCCCGCCTTGGCGGTGGCACCACAAGCCGGGCTCCATCTGTTGGTATCGGTCCCGTCGGATGTGGTCGGCCCCGTATCGCTGTTGTTGAATGGCACTGGTCCCTACACGCTCGCCCTGCCCGACGGGTCGCCATTGGATGCTTCGCTCACCGAGGCCGGGACACTGCTTTCACTGGTCTTCGATGGAAGCGGATTCCAGGTGATGAACGGGCCGGTTCATGGACGCTATGACTGTCCCGTGGATATGGTGACGGTGAACGGGAGCTACTGCATCGACGGTACGGAAAGCCCCCCGCTGAATTATCTGGATGCCTCCCTGGCCTGTGGCAACCAGGGAAAACGCCTCTGCACCTGGGGCGAGCTGCACAAGGCCTGCAACGACCGTGTGGCACTGGGCATCATCGATCTGTTGAACAACTGGGAATGGACCAACAACACGGCCGATTCCGACTTCAACGTGCGCACGATGGGCCTTGGCGATTGTGAAGCCAATCAGCGCATCCACGGCGTGAACAACACGCGCAATTTCCGCTGCTGCCTGACGCGGTGAAGGCGCAACCGGGAGGCAGGAAAATGTCGCCCCGCTGGGGCTCAATGCCAACTCCGTCCGCCTCTTTTCAATCAAAATGTCGCCCCGCTGGGGCTCACCTGCATGACACCTGAGCCAAGTCCCGGTGTGGCGACATTGGTGAACTGCTCGATGGCAATGAAACAAAGCCCCGTAGGGGCGACATTTTGGTTTCCAAGCAGCACCACGCACCGGTAGCCAAGCCCCGTAGGGGCGGCATTTTGTTTACTCGCGGCACCAAAGCATAGAAGTCAAGCCCCGTAGGGGCGACACTTTGTTTACTCGCAGCACCAAGGCAACGTGAGCCAAGCCCCGTAGGGGCGGCATTTTGTTTACTCGCGGCACCAAAGCATAGAAGTCAAGCCCCGTAGGGGCGACATTTTGGTTTCCAAGCAGCACCACGCACCGGTAGCCAAGCCCCGTAGGGGCGACATTTTGGTTTCCAGGCAGCACCACGGCTCAGGGGCAAGCTTCAGCGGGCAACCACCTACCGATCGTAGAACTCCATCAAGTACTTCTCCTCATAGAGGATCTCGTGTGTCTTGAGCATCTCCAGGTACTCTTCCTTGAAGTTCCGTTTGGCATGGTGTTGCTCCTGCCGCATGATGTACTTGATCGTGTTATCACGATGCGACCTGGAACACGAGAAGGCCGAGTAACCTTCCTGCCATTGAAAGTGCCCTTTCACGTATCCACTTTCATTGACCCATTTCGAGGAATTGGCTTTCAGTATCCGCATCAGGTCTGAGATGGCCACCGTCATCGGCAACTCATACAGTACATGCACATGGTCCATCCAGCCGCCAACGGCCAGCGGGTATGATCCGATGTTCTTCAGGATACCATGCATGTAACCATGTAGTTCATCCCTGAAATGGGATCCGATGAGGTTCTGCCGTCCTTTCACCGCAAAGACCGCATGGATCGAGACTTGAGAGTAGGTGTTCGCCATATCGCGTGTGTATTCGTTCCGGCAAATTGCCGATCCCAAAATAGTAAGGGAACGAAGTTTGTCGCCCTCGCTCGATACAGTTCCTTGAACGGATCTAACTCCGACCACCGCTACGCTCGACGAGGCTTCTCACCACATGCCTCACCGCTTCCGCTCCATCGCCGCATAGTGCTCCCAGCGGTACGCTTGCAATCCGTGATGTCTGAAGAAATCCTCCGCTGACCGCTGCATCGCATCCAGCAGCATGGCATGAAAGGAAGTCTCATCGCGCGCAATGATGTTGGTGATGTCGCCGGACATGAAGTAGTCCCCCGGCATGCCGGGCTGCGCGAAGAGCCCCTTGTACCCGCCGTGCATCCGCTCGAAGGTGGCACTGCTGTAGAGGCTTACGGCCACGTCGAGCAACTCTGGGTGCTCCCGGGTCACCACATCGGTAACGATGGCATCGCGTGTAAAGCCGAGTTCCTTGTAATAGCCCAGACACAGTTCCAAACGCTCCGGTTTGTTCTTCTCCACGGGATGCAGCAGCACCTGCATGGTGAACTCCGGATGCGCCGTCTGAAAGGAGAGGCACCATCGCATGGCCTCTTCCTCGGCCTGGAAGAAAAGATCGCTGATCTGGTTCTTTCCGATCTGCCGCCGCAACCAGTTCCCGCTGCTGAGGAACCCGATCACGCCATTCGCTGTCGTTCGCCCACCCACATGCACGAAGCCTTCGGTGCCGTACATGGGCCAGTGCAAGGTGTTTTTCACCTCCCATCCAGCGCGTAGCACGTTGTACTCATCCTCCTGAAATGGGATGGTGAGAACGAAAGTGCTCGCCACCACATGCGTGTAGAAGTTCCGGATCGGGTTGGGCGATGGCACCACCGTCATCGTCAGTCCGCGTTCGCTGATGAAGTACCAGGCGTACAGCGCGCTGCCCTTCTCGTACGCACAGAACCATGTCAGGCCCTTAACCGGTGCACCCTTCAGCAAGTCATCCATCAAGCAAAGCCTGACGAAATCGAAGGGGATCAGGCCGATGCTGGCCCGGCGACGACCACTGAAGATCAGCAGGGGTAGCAGCAGCATGTACAGAAGCAGCACCTGCAGCATCAGCGCCACACGTTGTAGGAAGCCTGTGGGCACCAGGTCCTCCAGGGCCAGGAAGCCGCTGGGTATGTGGGTGCGATCCTCCAGGTAACTGGTGCGTGATCCTGCTTCCTTGGCGGACCAGTCCACGGCCAACTGCGTGAGCACAGGTTTTGGTGGTGGAGGCCACGTGCGCAACACCAGACCGACAGTGCGTCGCATCCACGTCCACACGCGGCCGAAGCTTCGCTCCTCCCCTTGCGGTACGCGAAAGGAGAAAGGCGACAGGGCGCTGCGCCAGGCCACCACCGAGCCGTGCCTTCCGCGGAACAGGTATTCGAGGAACGTACCGATCAGGAACAGCAGCCTCATTGGCCATCACGCCATTGCGCCACCAGTCCTTCCATGCGTTCGGGGCCCAGCATGCCTTCCACGAATTCGCGGAAGGCACCTTCACCACCACGCTTGTTCATCACGTGCATCACGGCCTTCTTCACATAGTCCGGCGCGTTGGCGGGTGCGCCGCTGTAGGCCACCGCTGCAAGCAGTTGCAGGTCCGGCACATCGTCTCCGATGTAAGCAGCTTGATCCAACGTGTAACCCATGCCGGCACAGATCTCACGTGCAGCGGTGAGCTTGTCCAACACGCCCTGGTGGACATGCTCCATGCGCAACTTGGCGCATCGCCGCGTCACGATCTCGGTCTTCTCGCGCGTGAGCACCACCACCGGTATGTCCAGCATGCGCAGCAGCAGCACCCCGGCACTGTCGTAGGTATGGAAGCGCTTCAGCTCGTTGCCCGTCTGGTCGTAGTACATGCTGCCATCGGTCCACACGCCATCGATGTCGGTGAAGACGACCTTGATGGCAAGTTCGGAAGATGTGTTGTGCTCAGGCATCGCTCAGGTCGCCGGGCATCAGCAATTCATCCTTGGGAATGGCACGACCGGCGCGCTTGCCGATCAGCTGATCGCGTTGGCTCCAGCGCAGGCCATGGCCGGGCGAGAGCATGTGCAGGTCCTCCTCGCTGATCTTTTCACCCGCGTCGATCGCGCGTTTGCTGGCGATGGACCGTTCCAGCTTGTTCTTGGCATTGACCACCGCCGGGTCCATGAACAGCTCGTCCTTGCCGAAAGAGCGCTCCAGCAGACGGATGTCGCGCACCATGCGTGACACCCCATCGGGGCCCAACGAACCGGCCTGATCGGTGCCCTTCATGCGGCGGTCCAGGGTCACGTGCTTCTCGATGATCGCCGCACCCATCGCCACGGCGGCCACCGGTGCCGAGATGCCGATGGTATGGTCCGAGTAGCCGATGGTGTACTGTGGATAGTGGCGCTGCAGGTAACGCAGGGTGAGCAGGTTCGCGTGATCCGGGTGCGTGGGGTATTCGCTCACGCAATGCAGGATGGAGATCTGCTCGTGATGCCTGGTGATCACCGCCAGTGCATCGTCCAGGTCCTGTTGTCCGGCCATGCCGGTGGAGAGGATGATGGGGATCTTCGTTTCGGCCAATGCCTCCAACAGGGGCAGGTTGGTGAGGTCGCGGCTGGCCACCTTCAGGCGATCGGGGGTGAAGCGCTTGAGCAGCGAGAGGCAGCCCAGCGCACACAGGGTCTCCACGAAGTCGAAGCCCTGGGCCTTGGCGTGGCGATAGAGTTCGTGGTGCGCATCGTCGTCCAGTTCCAGGGCGGCGCGGTGCTCGCCATAGGTACGACCGAAGGAGTGCTGCGAGGTATAGGGCCGCTCCATCTCCGAGCCGCTCAGCTCCTGCGCCAGGTCGCGCTTGGTGAATTTCACGGCATCGAGCGGCTTCAGGTCAAGGCCGAAATGCTCCTCGCGCACGGGTCGCGCCAGCATGTCGATGAGCAACTTGGCCAGGTCCACCGAACCGTTGTGGTTCTGGCCGACCTCGCCGATCAAATAGGTACCTGGCTTACTTGGCATGGGCTTGTATGTTCACACGCATCTCCTGCACGATCCCGGGATGTTCATTCAGATAGGTACGCAACTGCTCCAGGTCCATGGATGCGTCCGTGCCCAGAGCGGCGAGGATCCTGCTGCACAGGGCCAGGTCCTCAGTGGTATCCACGGTGGCGCGCCAGTTCCTCACTTCCTCTTCAAATGGCACCGGCAGCCGTACGGTATGGAACATTTCGGGATGGCCGTAAAGGTAGTTGGTCACATGTTCCCGGTATTCGCGCTCCTTCGTCAGCGTCGCCACCCGCTCCAATGCGGATACCGCGGCCCACTCGGCGAATAGCCCGCAGTGCGAACGGATCGAAGGAAGTCCATCGCTGTAGAAGTACCCGGCATAGTCGGCACCGGCCTTCAAACCTGCCGCTGCAAGCGGTGCGATGGTATTGGTCTGCAACAAGGGATTGTCGGCACACACGCGCACCAGATACTTCCACCCCATCTGCTGCGCTGCTCCAAGGAAGCGGTCCAGCACATCGCTCTCGCTGCCCCGATGCACGGCGATTCCCATGGCGTGCGCCAGTTCCGCCAGCGGTGTATCAGCAGCGGAAGTGGAAGTGGCCAGCACGATGCGACCAGCAAGTTGCTCCGCCAGAAGCCGTTCCAACACCGTGGCCAGCAGCTTGTGCCCCGGAACAACGTCCAGCAGCATCTTGCCCGGCAGCCGCGTGGAGCCCATGCGGGCCTGCACCACGATGCCCCAGGCAGCGTCAGTGGCCGTGGATCCCTGCGAAGAAGCGTGCATAGTTGCGGTCGATGTCGAAGTGTTCGGACCAGAAGGCGTGCACCCCTTGCCGGAACGCAGGCGTGTTCATCGGTCCCTGCGCGAAGGTCGTGATGTGCGCGGCGACCTCCTCCACCGGCATGTCCACGGGCACCAATAGGCCGGTATGTTCGGTGACGATCTCGCCGCACCCGCCCACGTCCGTGGCGAGCGTGGGGATGCCATGGGCCATCGCCTCCATGATGCTCACCGGGATGCCCTCCGCTTCGGAAAGGCTGATGAACAAGTGCACCGCTTCACTGCGGTAGAAGGCCATGACGGCGTCGTGGTCCAAAGGGCCGGTGCGCACCACCTCCACATTCGGGTTCAGGATCAGGCGTTGTGTGGCCAGGACGTACTGCGTGACCGCGGGGTCCATGGAGCCCAGGTTCTCATCGCCGATGTGCACCCAGCGCACCGGCATTTTCAAGTGGCACAATGCCGCGCCGATCCGGTGGATGCGTTTCACATTGCGGATCTTGGCACAGCTCACCACCACCAAGGGTTCCGCAGCCGGGAATTGCGGCAGGTCCTTCGCCGCTTCGCAACCCAGGTAGGACACGTGCACTTTATGCGCAGCTTGCGGATAGCGTATGCGGAGGTAGTCGGCTCCGGCACCCGACACACTGTAAACCGCATCCAGGTGACGCAACGTGAAGTGGCGGAAGATCACCCCGCGCAACGATCCGCGCTCCTCGTACACATCGCCACCATGGGCGCGTGCCACCGCCTTGGGTATCCGCTTGCGGGCACGCAGCAAGGCCAGATGTATACAATGGTAGAACCAGAAGGAGTAGTGCCAGGCATCGGCCGCATCGAGGCTTTTCAGACTCTGCATCACGGCATCGGCCTTGAAGAAATTGTTGGCCAGCTTGCGCAAGGCGGGCCTCAGCGGCAACAGCCTGCGCGTGTCGACGCACTCCCGCAGATAGATGCCCATGGCGGCGGGCAGGTTCCGCAGCAAGGAGCGCATCGGACGGTCGTGCTGCCCGTGAAATGCATCGTCGACCACCACCACGTTCGCGGGAAGGCCGGGATCGGGCAACTTCACCACGAAGAGGATGACGCGCTCATGCACCGCCGCGAAGCGCACGATGTCATTGCGCACGAAGGCGATGTTGGGATCGTCCACGTGGTAGGCCACCGTTGTCATCGCAGCACCCTTCATCGCAACACGCCTTCGTTGTTGTGTGCGTCCAGCTTGTGGAAGATCTCCGCGTCCACGTTGCGATCGAACTTCCGGGCGAAGAGCACGTGCGGTGGCATGGCCACAAGCTGTTCGAAGCGGGCCATGCGCATCACCGGCGGACGCGGTCGTTCGGTAGTGGTCCAATCGGCGTAGGTGGTGGAGCCTTCGAGGGGCAATGCGGGCCGTTCCTTCTTCAGGGCCATGATCACCCCTTGGAAGAACATCTCGTCGGGCAGCAGGGAGTAGGTATGGTAGTCCAGGTAGTCCGGGTGTTGGTCCACGAAGCGCAACACCGCTTGTGCCACCGCCACGGGCATGGTCCACCACTGGCTGCCGTAGTACGGCCTGGTGTACGACGGAAAACGGCGCTGAGCGAAGAGCTTCCCCAGCGGACGTTCCGAACGGGGCAGCAGGTACCTGATCTGCGCCAGGTGCTTGCGTGGCGCGGACCAGAATTCCGCGGAAAAGACCGACGGCAGCAGGAAGTACGCGTTGCGCTCCGTGCCATGGTTGAACTTGAACAGCGCGATGCGTCGGCGCATGATCGCCTGGGTCTTCACGAAGCCGTTCTCCACAGTGTCGGCCGTGGGCGGTTCATGCACCTCCATGAACACGGTTTCCGGATGCCCTTCCAGGAACGCGCGGATCCCCGCGTTGGAACGGATCGGCCAGCACTGCCCGCTGATCAATACGCACAGACCATCGGCGCCGCTTTCCACCACATTGCGCAAGGCATGCAGGGTGGCCTTCACGATACCGATGTCGCCCACCGGCGAGTTCTCGCGCGGCTCCACGAAATGCACGTTCTCCGCACCGGACACCTCGGCCCTGAACGGTGCCAGTTCGGTGCTTCGCTCCACATGCACATGGAAGCGCACGCCCGGGGCATCCAGCCTGCGCACCAGCTTACCGAACTGCTCCGGATAGCGATGCGTGAGGATGATGTAGTGGATGGTCATTCCGTTCGTGGCCACAGGCCTGTTCACCAATGCCTGGGTGCGCCGGGTGGTATCTCCGAAGGCGGTACCGCAGGGCCGGCGAGTTTCCGCTTGATCCGTTCCCAAAGGCCTGCCAGCGCACCTTCGCCACCTTGTTGCAAGGCATCGGTGGCGTCCAATGCCGCCCAGTTCATGCGGGCCTCGCCGTGTGCGAAGAAGGCGGGATGCTGTTCCCGGATCCGCAAGGCGAGCAGGCGCATGCGGGCCGCATCGGTGGTGGCGCCGCTGCCGTGCTTGCGGTAGAAGGAGGTGGGCGCATCGTGGAAGACGAAGTTCCGGCCCGCCAGCACCAGCTTGATCCACAGGTCGTGGTCCTCCACATGTTGCAGGGCCGCCTCGGTGGCGAAACCGCCCACGTCGCGCAGGGCGGCCAAACGCACGATGGCCGCCGAGGGCTGGATGAAGTTCTGCAGCGCCAGCGAATACGGGAACAGGCGCGTCTTCCACGGGGGCCAGATCACCGGATGTGCGTACTGTTTTTGCGCATCGGCGCGGAACATCACCACGGGTGCCGCCACCACATCCGCAGCGGTGCCGAGGCGGGCCAGCAGGCGTTCCAGATGCGAGGCCATCCACAGGTCGTCGGGGTCGAGGAAGGCGGCCACCGTGCCTTGGGCGGCCGTGATCGCCGTGTTGCGCGCTGGTCCCACACCGCGGTTCTCTTCATGGCGGATCAGCTCCACGCGATGCTGCGGATGTTGCCGGGCGAACTCCGCCACGATCGCCGCCGTGCCATCCTCCGGTGCACAGTCGTCCACCACGATCACCTCCCAGTGCGGGTGGGTCTGGCGCGCCACCGAGCCCAGCGCATCGCCGATGTACGCGCCCATCCTATAGGCGGGCATGATCACGCTCACGAGCTGCATTCCTTCCCTGCTCATTCGATCATGCGTTCGCGGCGGTGTTCCAGGTCCCAAGTACGAGTTTGCCGGAGGCCGTTGCAAAACCTCCAGCAGCACCGCCAGGATGGGAGAAAATAGCTTGATCCATACAGGACGGTGCCCTTGATCGGGACGGCAAGATCATCAATTGTTCAGGATGGTGTCCAGATCTGCGGTGATAGGCCTGTGAATGGCCGCCGCTCGTGGTGTCGATCCTGCGCATGTTCGGCCACCCCGAAAGGTGGTTGGGAACGGGGGCCAGGTACCGGTCTCCCTTGCACCAGTGATCGATCCCCGATCGTTACTGTGGACCTGGTTCGAGCAGCCATCCAGCTCCCTGAACGCCCAGTCCCACGCACGCGATCCGTGCTCATCGTGACTGGACATTCCATGCCGGCAAGTGCTCACGGGATGTAGCACATCGGACACTTACCTTGCACGACTTTGCCACCCCATGAATGGAGAGCGTGCTCGACCGACGATCTATTCCGGCCCTCCGAACCACAGACCCTACGCTGTTCCAGCAGGCCGATCGCCTGAAGCCCGATATTCAGCCGCTGGACCGATCGTCCGTTCGGTGTTCCTTGGGTGTTCCAAGACGGCCAAGGAGAACGACCGATCCGGCAGGGAGGCCACATCCCACCACCTTCGGAGGACTGCATAACTGAGGATCATCGTCATGCTGCTATACGGTCAATAGCAACGAACACCACGCCAATAAACGGGTCAGATGCTTTTCAATTCGATCGATTTTGCGGTATTCCTGCCGATCGTATTCATACTGCACTGGTTCGTTGCCAGGAATAGTCTGCGTGCTCAGAACTTGCTGATCGTGATCGCAAGTTTCATATTCTACGGTTGGTGGGACTGGCGATTCCTGTCGTTGATCGTGTTCAGCATCATCGTGGACTATTCGGTGAGCCTTGCCATTTGGAATGAGACCGATCCGGTGAAAAGAAAGTACCTGCTCTGGACAAGCATGCTCGTAAACCTCGGCTTTCTGGGCTTCTTCAAGTACTACGATTTCTTCATCGACAACTTCACGACCGCTTTCACCTTCTTCGGGGCGGAGATGAACGCGAGCTCATTGAACATCATACTCCCTGTCGGGATCAGTTTCTACACATTCCAGACAATGAGCTATACCATTGATGTATATAGAAAACAACTTGAACCGACCAGGGACATCGTAGCATTCTCGGCATTCGTGAATTTCTTCCCCCTACTGGTCGCGGGGCCCATCGAACGAGGCCGGACACTCCTACCGCAGTTCTATGTCAAACGCACCTTCGATCACGCAAAGGCGGCGGACGGCATGCGGCAGATCCTATGGGGACTGTTCAAGAAGGTGGTCATCGCTGACAATTGTGCCATCCATGCCAATGAGATCTTCAATAATTCACATTCATACCCGGGTAGTACACTGATCCTGGGTGCCATATTCTTTGCCTTTCAGATCTATGGTGATTTCTCGGGTTACTCCGATATTGCCATCGGCACCGCAAGATTGTTCGGTATCAGCGCCATGAGGAATTTCGCCTTCCCCTACTTCAGCAGGGACGTTGCTGAATTTTGGCGACGTTGGCACATTTCCCTTTCGACCTGGTTCAGGGATTACCTCTATATCCCACTCGGCGGAAGCAAGGGTGGTACTTGGATGAAGGTCAGGAATACGTTCATCATCTTCATTGTAAGTGGATTCTGGCATGGTGCGAACTGGACGTTCATCGTCTGGGGGGCCCTGAATGCGCTCTACTTCCTTCCCATACTATTGACCAATACCAATCGAGCTCACCTGGACATCGTGGCAAAGGGAAGAACGTTGCCGACCATCAAGGAACTATCGCTCATCCTTACAACATTCAGCCTGACGGTCCTTGCCTGGGTCTTCTTCAGGGCTGACAGCATCGGGCATGCCACCGCTTATATCGCTGAGATCCTGTCCCCTTCGTTCTTCACCATACCGGACCATGCGGGTATGGATACGGCATGGACCACCATGATCCTGATCGTGGTCTTCGTCCTGGTCGAATGGCAGGGACGGGAAGGGGAATATGCCATTTCAAGACTGGGCGATACATGGAAACGCCCCGTCAGATATACGATGTATGCCGCCACACTGATCTCGATCTTCTGGTTCGGTGGCTCACAGCAGGAGTTCATCTATTTTCAATTCTAGTCATGCGGTCCTTCATCAGGAACCTCACCCAGTTCGCAGCAGTGTTACTGCTGCTTTCCATTGTCGTCAATATTCTTATCGAACACACATCGAGTAATTTCTCAAGGCCGAATCTGGAATTCACTGAAAAGTACGAGTACCTCCTTCAAAACAGATCAAAGTATAACACCGTATTCTTCGGGTCGAGTCGGACACATCGACAGATCGATCCACGGACGATCGATGCGGGCCTCAAAGATCTGGGTATAAAAAGCATCAATCTTGGTTCACCAGGCACGTTCAATCCTGAAATATTCCATCTGTTCCGATCTTTCATGGAGGATCTTGGACCAGGGATGGATATCAAGTATGCATTCCTTGAACTGACCGATATC
>JBGTIB010000134.1:0-4960 GCA_041745875.1 Flavobacteriales bacterium
AGTTCGCGAAGAAGCTGGGGCCGGAACACCTGCCCTTGATCGAGGAACTGATCACCACAAAATGTTGGTGGGATACCGTGGATGCACTGGCCGTGAACGTGGCCGGGGTGATCCTCGAACGGCACCCGAAGGAGATCACACGCTGGAACGAACGTTGGATCAGCAGCGAGGACATGTGGCTCAACCGCACTGCGATCCTCTTCCAACTGAAATGGAAGGAGGATACCGATGTGGCACTGCTTTTCGCCAATATCGACCGGCATGCAGCGCACAAGGACTTCTTCATCCGCAAGGCGATCGGCTGGGCCTTGCGTGCATACAGCCGTACGGATCCTGAAGCAGTGCGTGCCTACGTCGCAACACGTCATTTGTCGCCGCTCAGCGTACGCGAAGCGCTGCGGAATTTGTGAGGGCCGTCAGGACGCGCGAGGGCCGCTCCATTGTGGAACAGCCCTCGCTCGTTCGGGTCCAATGTCCGCTACCAGCGGTCCCAGTGGAAGCGCCGGGTCTCGCGATGTTCACCGTTGTCCAGTACCAGTGTGTATGTGCCAGCGGCCACGTCGCCCATCCGCACACGCTGGCGATCGCTGGTGATCGTGCCCGTGTGGAGCAGGCGCCCGGTCACATCGATCACACTGTACACCGCACCTGCCCATTCGGCTCCGCTACGTACTTCGAGCGC
This sequence comes from Flavobacteriales bacterium, assembly GCA_041745875.1. Lineage (GTDB taxonomy): Bacteria > Bacteroidota > Bacteroidia > Flavobacteriales_F > PHOS-HE28 > PHOS-HE28. The sequence goes on from JBGTIB010000134.1 coordinate 683, forward strand.
AGACTCTCCGGACATGGGGATCACCGCGATCGTGCCGGGATCGCGCTGCGCAATGCCTGTGCTGGTCTGCAGCACCACGGTGTAATCCTCCGTCTCACCCCAGTTCTCGTCCGCACAGGCCGTAATGCTGTCGGTCGACACGCAACGCACGCGCATGCGCTTGCTACCCGGGGTGGTGGTCGGCACCGTGAAAGTGATCGTTCCGCTGCCCATGGGGTCAGCGATCACCACACTGCCCAACGCTTCATTGGGATCGTCCCAATCACCGTCGTCGTTGTAGTCGATCCAGGCATAGTATTCGTCGTAGTCGTACAGCCCACCCTGGATCGTCAGCGTATAAACCTCGCCGATGTTGAGCGCGGTGCTCAATGCGGTGTAGTCGTGATAGGCACCACCGTACCACCCACCGGTATTGTCATTGTCCAACGTGTTCAGCTGCACACGGTTGATGAAATCGCGGTCCGTGGTCCACGAGGCCATGTGCGGTATACAGGGCCCGCCGGGGGGATCGACGACCACCTGGAAGTCGAGCGCCTTGCCGTAGCGGCCGTTGGCACAGGCGTCGGCCGGCGGCTGGGAGAACGGATCGAAGGAGCGCAGGCGCAGCGTATGCTGGCCCGCCGGGCAGTTGGTCGGTATCGCGAAGCTGAGCACCACCACCTGGCCGGCGCTGGTGGCCTCCGCAAAGCCGAGCAGTTCGCCGACATCCGTGAGGGAGCCGTTGTTGTTCATGTCCAGGTAGACCTCGAAACGTTGATCGGGATAAGCGCCGTTGGTGATCGACATGGAGAGCAGGTCACCCGGATCGAAGTGGTAGGAATGACCTGTGGACCCGTGGAAGGGCCAGAAGTTCGTACCGAAGGAGGTCTGGCCTTCGAAGTCCACCTCCTCGAAGCCGTCGCCGAACACGGTACCGTTACCCTGGATGGGCAGGCAGGGATACATGCCGTCCACCACGCTGAGGGTGAAGTCCAGGGTTTCCCCGTGGCTTTGGTCGGAGCAGGCTGTTGCAGAAGCGCCCGAGAAGATGTTCCGCACCCTGAGCTTAAGATATCCCGCGTACATGGTGGTCGGCACGTTCAGGGTGAAGGATGTGCTCTGGTCGGCACCGGTCACCGAGGCGAGACCGACCAGTTCATCTGCATCGTCCCAGTCGCCGTCCATGTTCCAATCGGCCCACACGCCCAACCAGGAAATGCCGGTGAAGGTGCCTGATGTTATCGTCACCGGATAAGTGCCTCCGCGCTGGAACTGGGTGCCCAGATCGAAGCGATCGGTGTAGGGCGAAGAGGGCGGTACCACAACGGGCGTGTAAGTGAAGTCCCCAACGCTCACCTCTCCCAGGAAGTCACCATACTGGGCGCCATAGGAAAGCAACGGGATGCACGTGGAGCGTTCGACCAGCACGGTGTAGTCCTCCGTTTCCCCGTAGATGTACGGCGCACAGGGATCCATGCTGGCGATGTTGAACGCGGTGCGCACGCGCAGGGTGGTGTATCCATCCGGAACACCCGTGGGTACTGAGAAGGTGATGCTGCCGGTCTCTCCCGCTGCGGTGGTCTGGAAATAGCCGAGCTGCTCACTGGTCTCGAAGGTGCCGTTCTGGTCGTAGTCGATCCAAGCGGAGAAGGCCGAGAACTCGGCCCCGGTGGGTTCGAAGGTCCCGGCGGTGATCGATAACGCGTGGCTGCCGTATGCCGTTATCCGGGTGGTCATCTCAGGACCTTGGAAACTGAAGTCGGAATAGAAGGGGGCCGCGGATGCACCGGAGGTGTGGTTGATGGTCCCCAGGGTCACGTTCGCGATATGGTCACCTTCCACGGAACCAGTGGAGTACTCCGGTATGCAGTAGAATAGTATCGTCCGCTCCCCCGTGCGCTCGTCTTGCGCCGCAGGCAGGTGGTCCGAAGCTTGGCGTTGGTGTTCGGGCCTGCTGTTGCCGTCCTGGGCGAGCCCGAATAGAGGAGTGACGATGAACAGTAGTACCGGCAGGCTAAGGATGTATCGGTCGGTCATGGCGGTGGTGTTGGGACGGTGAATGTCCTCCGGCACCATCTCGTCCTTGCACACGATCGAGTCCGTGCCCACTCCCGGTGAGTCACTGGCACCGCACCACATGTGGCGGGCACCCCCGCTCAGGAACGCCGTTCCTTCTTCGGGAACTTCGGCTTGGGCTCGTAGAAGCCTTCCTTCTTCTTGTAGCCACCGCGCTCCTCCTTGCCGCGGAAGCCGCCGGACTGCGGGCGATCGCTGCCGCCACCGCCGCCCTTGTAACCACCGCCGCCTTTGTAACCGCCACCACCGCCGCTTCCACCCTTGTAGCCGCCGCCTTTCGGGGCGCCACCCTGGTATCCGCTGCTGCGTGGTGCATCGGAACGGGGCGGCCCGCTTGGAGCACCTCCCTGTCCGGCTCCCTGCGCTTCGTCCACACGCACCTTGCGGCCCTTGTAGTTGGCGCCCTCGAAGGACTTGAACACCTGGTCGAAGAATTCATGTTCGATGTCCACGAAGGAGTACACGTCCTTGATCATCATGCGGCCGATGTGCTCGCCACCGATGCCGCTGATGCCACAGAGGTAGCCCAGCATGCGGCCCTTGTCGAAACCGTCCGCGGTGCCCAGGTTGATGAAGAGCTGCTTGCCGGTGCTGAAGCGTTCCTTGCTGCTGGGCCGTTCGGCGCGCACCGTGTGGTCCTTGCGGCTCATGTCCACGTTCAGGTCCGGCGTTTCGCGGAACTGGGTGATGATCCGGTTGAAGGCCACGCTCATGAAACGCTCGATCAGCTCCTCCTTGCTGAAACCGGCGAGCTCTTCGTGCGCGGTCGGCAGGATGGAGGCCAGCGCGAGGTGGTCCACCTCCACGTTCTTCAACTTGTGCATGTAGGCCACCACCTGCGCCTTGCCGATGTCGCCGCCGCCGGGCACCAGCACATAGGTGAAGTGGGTCTTCAGCATGCGTTCCAACTGGCGCACCTTGTTCACCTCGCGCACGCCGATGATGCTGAGCGAAATGCCACTGCGCCCGGCACGTGCGGTGCGGCCGCTGCGGTGGGTGTAGCTCTCCGCCTCACCCGGCAGGTCGAAGTGGATCACGTGGGTGATGTCGCTCACGTCGATGCCGCGCGCGGCCACGTCGGTGGCGATCAGCAGTTGCAGGCTGCGACCCCGGTAACGGCCCATGACATGGTCGCGCTGGGCCTGGCTGAGGTCGCCGTGGATGGCATCGGCGTTGTAGCCGTCCTTCACCAGGGCACCGGCCAGTTCCTGTGTTTCGTGCTTGGTGCGGCAGAACACGATCGCGAAGAGCTCGGGGTCCGAATCCACGAAACGTTTCAATGCGGCGTAGCGGTCGCGGGCATGCACCACGGCATACTGGTGCTGGATCGCACTGGCCGCGGTATTGCGTTCGCCCACCTGCAGGTCCTCGAATTCGCGCATGTGCCCCTTGGCGATGGCGCGCACCTCGCGGCCCATGGTGGCGCTGAACAACCAGGTACGCTTATCGGGTGGGGTGCTCTTCAGGATGTCCGTCAGGTCCTCCTGGAAGCCCATATTCAGCATCTCGTCGGCCTCGTCCAATACCACCACGTCCAAACCGGAGAGGTCCACGGCGTTGCGGCCCAGCAGGTCGAGCAGGCGGCCGGGGGTGGCCACGATGATCTGGGTGCCGCGCTGGATGTCGCGCATCTGGTCGCGGATGCTGGCCCCGCCATAAACGGCGGTCACCTTCGTACCCTTCATGTGCGTGGAGAAGCGTTGCAGGTCACTGGCGATCTGCATGCACAGCTCGCGGGTGGGCGCGAGCACCAGGGCCTGCACGGCGCGGTCCTGCGGGTCCAGGAACTCCAGCAGGGGCAGGCCGAAGGCGGCCGTCTTGCCGGTGCCGGTCTGTGCTAGGGCCACCACATCCTTCTCGCTCTTCAGCAGCAGGGGAATGGCCTGCTCCTGCACCGGGGTGGGACTGGTGAAACCGATGTCGGTGAGGGAACGGAGGAGTTCGGGCCGAAGGCCCAGTTCTTCGAAGGACGCCATGGTACGGAGTGGTGGAGTGGGCGCCAGGGTGGCGCTGGTAAATAGGCACCCTGCTGGTGCCGGGCGGCGAAGGTACGCCGATCGGGTGGGGCGGCGGCGGACGGCAACAGGGCAAACGCATCTAAAGTCCTAGGACCTTTAGGAGATAGTCGTTATCCCATCCGGCCTTGAGCCGTTTGGATTTGATGCCCACTTTGGTGGATGTGTCCCTCTTGAGCATGGTGAGTGTCATCTTGGTGAGGGTGGA
>JBGTIB010000135.1:0-14897 GCA_041745875.1 Flavobacteriales bacterium
GTTCCGTGGTCGCGTTCTCAAATGCGATCTGATGCGCCAGCGTGGTCTTGCCACAACCCGGGCTTCCCGCAATGATGTTGAAGGAGTATTCAGGCAGACCGCCGCCCAGGATCTGGTCCAGGCCCGGAACGCCGGTAGGCAGCTTACTGATAGGGACCATTGTTCTTCTGCTCATGATGTGGGCCCTTGCGGACGACCAATTGTTCCGGATCGAGGTGTGGCCAGGCGTCCTGGATCAGTTGCAGGGTAAGTTGCTCACCGATGAAGGTGTGCAACAAGCCGAGCAGCGAAGACACCACGGCCACCTCACCGGCGATCCGCTCCTCTGATGATATTGCACTCAAACGCTTCTCCAAATGCTCCATGACCCCTTCAGGTGTGATACGCTCCGATCCGCGCCAAGGTGAACCTGCATGCGCCACCGTGACCGCCCGGGCGATCAAAGAGCGGGAACCCATTTGCCCTGCGATGCGCGAAAGGACGGTATCCATCGCCTTCAATACGGACATGGGATCCAACTCCTTACCCTCCTTGCTCACCGCTGCGAACAGCCGTAAGGTCAGTTCGTGCCAGGATATGGGGTTGGATGTCACTATGCGTATTCTTTGACCTTGGTACACCTTCCGAATTCGTGTCGATCAGGCGAATTGTGGTAAGGTAGTTCGGTTCTGCTCAAATGGTGCTGTATGAACGTGAGATTTCTTGGAACGACGGAAAACGGTCGGTACCACCAGCTGACGATCCACTGGAGGCCCAGCCCTTGGCGAATTCTTGCAACATGGTGACCCGATGTGTGGGAGATCGACCCGCGCATGATCCACGATAGTCATCATCATTCCTGAAGGATCCGTGGAAGAAGTTCCTCCTTGCCGGCAGCAAGCAATGCCTTTCTCAAACTGAAGGGATCGTTCGGGGCGATGTCACTGAACTCGATCTCGATATCTCGAGGTATCCAGCCGATCAGTGGGCTCAAGCCGATCCGATGCATGGAAAGAAGCGCGTGGTGACAGACTCTCACCCCGGCCTCGGGTGAATATTCACTACGAAGGAATCGATTGTGGACCTGTGCCGCCGAACACAAGGCACTACGGCCATCCGGGGTCACCTTGTCCACCCGCAAACGGATCCGATGGTTTCGCAGCAGTTCCTCTTCGGCGTCTCCGAGCTCGGCGATCAATTCCTGCTCCTTCTTCCTACCCATCATGACACGCCGTTCCGGCGTAATGGAATTCGACATATGGTACCTGTGACGGTTCGCTAACGCCGATGTGGAATTCAATGAATTGACGGATCTGTAAGTTCATCGGATGGGGCGTATTGCCGACTTCACTATGCTGTATGCCATGGCGCTTCCGCAGAGGCGGATACGCCGGTGACCTTTCATTCGTCGGAGGATGGCGGGGTGCTTCCCTTGGCATGGCCCGCACTGCACATGGCATTCCAACGCTCATACTGCTCGGGGCTGAGCACATCACGCATCGCCATGTTGTGGTCGTGCATCGCCATATCATCCAATCGGCCAGTGGTGCGATATCCCGCCTTCTCGCAGGCTTCCAGGCAACGCTCGTCGGCTTGTCGGACCAGGTCGCGTTGTTCATCGGTGAGCAACAACGCGGTGCTCATGCTGTCGCTCATCATCATGCAACTGCTGCCGTGCGCGGCCGCCTTGTCGATGGTGGCCTGGCTTTGGGCGCTCAGGTCCGTGCTGCCGATCAGTGCAAAGAACAAGATGATGGAGACGATCCTCATGGTGCATGGAGATTTATTGATCCGACCGCTGCCTACTTGTTCAGCACGAAACGCAGACCGGCGGTGACGTAGGCGTTGTTCACCTTGGGGTTGGTGTTGATGCCATCGCCGTTGAACACATTGGTCATGGCCACATCGTAGCCGGCATCAAGGAAGAGGAAGCGATACTCCATGCCTGCACCAAAGCCCAGGTACCACTGCGTGGACCGTGTGGTGAAGAGCAGTGAATTATCCTCCAACGATGTACTCAGTCCGATCAAGGCCGTAGGGCCACCAAGTGCATAGATGTTGAAGTCGGTATCCTGCTCCGGGTCGATCAAACGGATGCCACCCATCAAAGGGATGCGAAGTGCCTTGCTGGTGTAACGCGATGATGTTGCCACGCCATTGTTCATTCCATCCTCGCCGACCCCCACTGTGGTATAGTCCAAGTTCCGGACCTGCATAAAAATGCCAGGTTTCACAAAGAACTGCCCACCCAACAGGACCTCAAGACCGTACTGGTATCCAGCCCGTCCTCTCCAGTTGTCCGTACCGGCTTTGTCAACAATACTTCCTGAGTATCCTCCTCCCAAGCGGATCTCTTGTGCTTGGACGATGGAGAACGATGCGGTACCGAGCAGAGCAAGGCAGGTAAGCTTCACGAGATGGTTCATGGTTCCTGGGGTTATACGCAGAGGATATCATCTCTGCGCAGCTCCATTGACCCAAGAATCCATCCACGTTCCTTGATCACCAACGAAAGTGCGGTTGCTTCCTCCCGGCACTCACCCTTGCGTGAACATCCACGGGGGCCACATGCGTTCCCCCATTTCCTGTTCGAGGTGGCTCTCGGGACAATAAGGACCACACAGGCCAGGTCTTCGAGATGTTCTTTCCCGTTCCTGGGCACTTCGCACCCCGTGGTTAATATCCCAGTCGAGTAGGATGCCGACCTGTGGTCAAAAACAGAGCGACCATCCTCCCTTGGTATTGGGGTTGGTCCATACATCCGTCCGATCGACCGATCATAGCTGGTTTTTGTCTGGTAGGAACAATGCGTTTGGCGCGTTTGCGCGCATCACGTAGAAGGCTTGCCGCAATGCGCTCTTCCACCTCCTTGTAGCGCACATTTTCCGCCAGTACCACGAAATTGAAGCGACCGGGAGCGAAGCGCATCACCTCCGGAGCCGCCGCTCCGCCACCGCGCGCCACCATGCGGTGTACCAGGTGCCCACGCGTCGTGGGATCGTTCGGCATATCCACGCGCATGGTATCATCGCCCTGGATCACCAGCAGGTATTGATCCGTGCAAAAGCAGTCCAGGATGCTGAAGCGCAGATGTTCCCGACGCCCCGCGTGCACCGTATCGGGGCTCAATGGCCAGAACTTGTGCGTACCGATCTCGTGAGGGCTGTATGGGTACTCCTTTGAAACGGTGAAGTGCATCTCCACCGACCATGCGGGCGCGCTGGGCTTGCTGAGCCAGGCTTGCGCGGCGACGGGCATGGCGTATGTACCGGTCATCGGGCGACCGTCAGTATCATGTACAAAGACCACCAAAAGTTCCGAAATGCCGGGTTGAGCGAATACACGGAATGGAAGCGAACAGAGCAATAGCGTGATGATGCGCATCGCCCCCTGGTACACGGAAGATGACCGATGGTTCAGGCGATCGCTCCTCGTACATCACCCTTCCGAACTTGAACGCACACTCCCTCCGATGACATCCTTGACCCCGTGGCATGAAGTGACAGCCCTTTGTCGTAAGCCGCCATCCGCCACGCTACGGTGCCCATGGACTTTTGTGCCATCAAACAACACAACCATGAACCGTGCATCCAACATCTTCCTGTTCCTCGCCATCCTGAGCTACATCATCGTGATCGGCGGTGCCACCTATGAACACCTGGCCATGGTACCCCAGTGGACCGCCGCACCACCCGCCTCACTGGCCATGCTGCAAGGTGAGTTCGGACTAAGGCCGCATTACTTCTGGATCCCGATCCACCCCTTCACGCTATTGTTGATGATCGGCGCCCTGGTCACCAACTGGAAAAGTGCGCGTCGCCGCACCATACAACTGGTCATGGGTGGCTACGTGCTGGTACTTGTCATCACGCAGATCTATTTCGTACCCGAACTGCTCGACATCACCGGCACACCATTCTCCACAACCGTGGATGCCGACCTGCAGGCCCGCGCAGGTCTGTGGGAGGTATTCAGCCTGGTGCGTCTTGCCTTCCTCATCGGTGTGGCGATCAAATTCCTCTCTGCACTGACCATTCCGGTCAGCGCAACGCGTGCAACCACGCGCGAACCTCAACTGGCGCAAGTGGCACTGTAGGAAGATCAGTCCAGCGAAAGCGTGCGAGGGTGCAAGGGATCCGTCCCTCGCACCCTCGCACTTTTTTACCCTCGCACCCTCCCACTCTCGCACCCTCACACCCTTTCACCCTCTCCCCTTCCCCTTCCTGAACTCCATCGGCGTGGTGCCCGTCCACTGTCGGAATGCGCGTTGGAACGAGGTGGGCTCCGCATAACCCAGCTTGTAGGCGATGTCGGCGATGGCGAGCGCGGGGTTCGCCAGCAGATGCTCGGCAAGCTCCTGCTTTACTGCATCGGACAAAGCCCTGTAGGTGGTGCCTTCCAGGTGCAGTTTGCGTTGCAAGGTCCGTGGCGTCAGGTGCAAGGCCTCTGCGATCACTTCCAAGGGCGGGAAGGTCACCCGCATGTTCCCCAGCACCACCTGTTTCACCTTCTCGGTGAAGGATCCGTCCGAATGGCGCCGCACATGGTCCTCGTACACACTCTTGAGCATGTCATTGAGCGGGCGGTTGTGGCCCAGGACCGGTGCCCGAAGATCATCGGCCGAGAAGATCATGCAGTTGTTATCCTGGCCGAACTCCGGCCTGCATCCGAAGATGCGCTGATGCTCTGCCGTATCCGCTGGACGCGTTTGACGGAACAGCACGCGGACCGGCCGGATGTGTTTGCGCGTGAGCAGGAACAGTTGGTGGATGACGCTCGAGAAGGTGGTCTCGATCACATAGTGCGCGGTCTCTGGTGAGCGCTCCACCCACACCGCGCTCATTTCGCTCCGGAAGTGGACCGAAGAAGCGATGGGCTCCAACGCGAAGGACTGCACATTGGTGAAGGCCTGGGAGAACTCTTGTGCACACCGCAGAACACTGAAGGCATCCTTGCTACTTTCCATGATGAGGCCCGCTAACCCCAGTGCCGAGACCCGTGTGCGCTCACCGAGGTGGAGCGCCAGATAAGGATCGCCCGAGAACCGCAATGCTGCCTTGATCGAGGCAATTCCCTGATCGAGGGTCAGGCGCTTGTCGGCTTCATCCAGGTCCTCCACCGTGATGCCGATCGCTTCGCAGAGTTCCGCGATGCCTTTCGAATGGCCACCAACAGAGAGTACCGTATTGCGGATGATGGGCATGCCCACCCAAAGTGTGGTGGACGGCGATCCTTCCTCAGGGGAGCGGGCCATGGTGGTGTACCGCAGGGTCTGAAGGCCCGAGGGCGGTGCGGTCGAAGATAAAAGTTGTCCTGATCGGGTGGCATGAAGTGACAGCGCTTTGTCGCAACGCGCCACCGGTCAGGGCCCGTTGCCCAGGGACTTTTGTGCCATCAACAGAACCCAACATGAAAACGCTACTGACCATTTGTTCCGCAGGCCTGTTCGCGATCAACGCGCATGCCCAACCCGTTCTTTCCGCAGCCACCAACAGTCCGACACCGGGAAACGCTTACACCATCAATTACGGGCCCTATATATCACCTGGCGGTGCGGGTGCCAACCAGACCTGGAACCTGTCAACGCTCGCCACCGACAGCAGCCTCGCCGTGCAATACGTTGCGGCTGCCAGCACGCCCAACGCGGCACAATTCCCGGCGGCTACCGTGGCGGAGGTGAGCGCGTTGGTGACCCAGTACTACCATGTTGCGTCCGATGGCATCCACTTCGCAGGCAGCGATGATGGCACGAGCGTGATCGCGCACACGCAGATGGGCAGGTTCCTTGCCTTCCCCTGCACCTTCGGCACCAGCTGGAGTTCGCCGCAGAACGCCACTTTCGACTACGAAGGAATGCCTGTTACACGTACGGGCATTTTCAGTGGTCATGCCGATGGCTACGGTACGCTGGTGATGCCCGGCGCCACCATCCCCAACGTATTGCGCGTGCATTGGACGCACACGTTACAGGACGCGCTGGACTTCTTCACCATCAACTACGTGTACGACAGCTATGCCTACTTCGTGGCCGGTCAGTCGCACCCCATCGCTGAAATTGTCACCGCTTCCATCGATGTCGGCAGCGGGCCGCAAGTGAACCAGTTCAGCCGGTGGAGCGGCGACATCAGCACCGCCATTCAAGCGCTGGGTAAGGAACACATCGGCGTGTTCCCGAACCCCGCGAGCGATGAAGTGAACGTCACCCTGCCGCCCCAGTTGATGGCGCCCTCACACATTGCGGTGGTGGACATGGCCGGGCGCACCGTGTTCAACAAGATCCTCTCGGGGACCAATACACGCACTGTACGCATCGATGTGAACTCGCTCTTCTCCGGAGTGTACCACCTCACCGTGATCACCACGGACGGTCAACGGTCCACCGTTCCGCTGATCATCCGGCGATGAACAATGACCATCCTAAGGCACCATTTCGAACATGAGAACCACCCGGCGTGGCCATCATCAACGCAATGGGGCAACCGACACCTTCCGACCCCATGGGGCGCAACGACCAGGGCCTGCCCATCGCTGTGCAGGTTGTGGGGCCCTTGCATTCCGAGGATGAACTGCTGCACCTGGACTTGCTGTCGATACGGTCCAACTTCGGGCAGCGTATGGGAGCGATCGAACGTCTTGAACATGAACCATCACGATCCACCTCCGACACGCTATGCGATGAAAACAACCCTACTTCTCACTTGTAGCGTTCTCCTCGCGCACACACCATCGAGCGCCCAACTCCTGGCCGGTGAGGTGCCCAATGGCATGCTCGCCATGGACGTGGACCAGACCATCACGCTGACCGAAACAAACACCACCGACTCCATCGCCCTGGAATTCGACTGCGATGATTTCCACGATGCCTGGGCCGTGCTTCACCGTGGTGCACCGGAGGTGGATGCGCCCAACATCGCCATGATCCATTTCCTGGACGACGATGTAGAGGTGTGCACAAGCCTGACGCCCCCGACCCAGCCACGGCCCAAATACCACGCCTTCGGTTATCCGCTGGATTGCGCGGGAGACTTCAATTGGCAGATCAATGACGTGCTGGTGCTAGGCGACTACGGTGGCTTCTTAGCCATTGGACCTGTCACCATCGACAGCCTGTACATTGGCTACAGACGCGATGGGCAGACCGGCTGGATGCTCCTGTCGTTCGGCTTGGAGGGAGGCCCAAGTGTGAGCCTGACCATACACCGTATCCTTTCCATTTGTCCGGGACCCTTGTCGGTGGACGACGTCACGATCGCTTCCAGCATCACGCTTTTCCCCAACCCTGGCAACGGCGATCCCATCCGGGTGGAAAGTGCCGAACCCATCCGCAGCATCGAGGTATTCGATGCCACCGGCAGGGTCATCGCGCACGATGAAGGGATCCTCCGGACCGTTCCTTCGCCCAACAATGCGGGCACCTACTTGCTGCGCGCCACACATGCCGATGGGCAACGATCCACGCAGCGGTGGATGCGGTATTGAAGCGTAAATACCACGATCACTTCGTTCCGGAAGGTTCAATACCGATCGCCCTTTTCCATCGACTTCCAAAGCGTGGGCAGGAAGGTGCCCTTGTGCATGGCGCGCAAGGCCTCACGTGGCGTATCCACCATCAGCCGGACATCCTCGAAGCGCTGGTAGTCGGTGCCTTTGACCGCGAAACGATCACGCACCTCGGCCATCGCAGCATCGAAGGCGGGTCCCACCAATTCCAACCAGGCTTCGAACTCGGCCCCGTTCATAGTGGTGGGATCGACACTTGGGTCAGCAGGAGCTTGTTGCCCTTGCGCGGAGTTCCCGTGCTCTTCAGCAGCAGGCGCCGATGCATCGCCTGATGGTCGATCCAGCAAGCGGTCCAGGTCGGCACGCAGCGCGGACAGATCTTCCTCCAAACGCGCCACCCGGTGCGCCAGGGTCTGCTGGCCCATGCCCACCGCCACGTTCACCAGACCGGCACCGGGCCCACGGTCCTCCCAGGCCACGCCGATCACTTCCGTATGCCTTGCCGCAGGCAGCTCGCGCGCCGGGATCGCCACTGCGAAACCGTCGTTGGCACCACTGGCTACGATGAGGTCGCCCACGCGCACAGGTCCCGCCACCTTCACCGCCACCTGCCCCAGGAAACCGACCCGTTCGTAAAGGTGCTCCCGGCCCTCCTCGGGCATGTTGCCCAAAACGATGGGCCGCGAGGAAATGGCCAGCAGGTGTTGGGCACCCTCGGTGCGCTTCGCGATGCGGCCGCCATGAACACCCACCACATCGCCTGGCGTGAAATGCTCTGCTGGATCCAAGCGCTCCAGCCATTCGGCATAGTCGGCCCCACCGGATGCAAAGGACACACCCACATTGGCTTCCATGTCGTAGGTAAGCTCCACCCATTGGGCACCGGCAACGACCGCGTTGACCGCCATGACGCCAGCTTCAGCAAAGTCCAACTGTGCGCTGCAGGCGACCCCTTCGGCCAATACGAAGGCTTCTGCGAAACCGCCCATGGTCACATCCCAAATGAACCGGAAGCTGTTGTACAACTCATCGAGGGTCTGTCCTTCGATGCGCCCCTTGGCCGCGCCCGCTCCGTTCATGAAGGTGATGAAGTTGCGGGAGGCCTGCGCCTGGCCGTTCAGCCGGATGGCCATGCCCTGCTCGGTGCCCTGCACACGCAAGGCATAGGCCCCGTAACTATTCTCGCTGCCGGTGAGGCCCGCATCAATGGTGACCTGTCCGTTCATGGTGCTCGGGCTCAGTACGGTGAAAGGCCCATCGACATCGAGGGAATTGTTCAGATAGGTGTTACCATCCACGAAGAGCAGGCCGTTGAGGTCGGTGGTGCCATCCACGGTCAAGTTGCTGTTCAGGTCAGTGGCGCCGTCCACGGTGAGATCGCTGTGCAGGGCCGTGGCACCATCCACAGTGAGCGTACCCGTGGCGGTGATGTTGCGGTGATAGGCGTAGGGTACGAAGAGCAGGGGCTGATCGCTGAACAGGCTGTAGTCCGCCCCTTCGGTGGCCAGTTCCACCTCCAGGTCCATCGGGCTGCCGTCCCACGAAAGCTGTTTCCAGCCCTGTGGACTTTCGCCAGTGGGCTGGCCCTGCCCGATGATGACATTGACCATACCGTACGGATCCGTGCGTGTGGCTTGTACTTCCTGGTAAAGCACGTTGCCGCCACCGCCGGTGATGGTGAAGCGCAAGGATATATCCACCTCGGACAGGTACGCGTTGGTGATGTCCACACCAGGGATCTCTGTTTCCTCATCGCTGATGATCATCGCCTGGTAGCTGAGGCCGTCCGTTTGTGCGGCAGTGCCAAGACCAGTGAGAAGGAGCAGCGGGAGAAGTAGTTTATGGATGTTCATGATCGATGTTGGGATCAGCGCATGTTGCTGCAATAGCGGCATCTGCTCAGGTTCCACAAAAGGCCTACGGAAACGGTGCTGGTGAGCAGCCTGAGCGATTCGCCGTCCGTCGCGTTCCCCATCGGCAAGCCGTAACCGTACATGTAGCGCAGGGTGATCGCCGATCGCTCATCGAGGCAATAGTTCATGCCCGCGCCACCGCGCAGGAAGAGGAAGGGATGTTCGAACTGTTCCACACCCCGCAGATCGTAGATGCGGTCATTGATGGTCTGTGTACCCTTGATCATCATCTGCGGCTCGGCTGCTGCACGCACCAATAGGACCAGTCCTTTCCTGCGGTACAGTTCCCCATCGAGGGCCAGCCCAAGGCCCACATATTCCATGTCCCACACCATGCGTGTATTCAAGCTCTCGATGGAGCCCTCGCTCCCGTAATGCTCGAAGAGCAGCTGCGCCGTGGCATGCAGGCGTTGCGTAAGATCCTTGCGGAAGCCGAAGGCGAAGGAGAGGTGTGCCTTGGGGTAGAGGCCCTCCAAACGTTCGCCCTGTGAGTTGTGATAGTCGAAGCGCATGCTATTGCGGCCCACCTCTGTCACGATCTGTTGTGCGAAAAGCCAGGAAGGAAGCACCATCAGGAACAAGCTCAGTAGCTTCATCAGGGTGTCTGGTGTTGAAGGTGTATGGCCGCCGAGCGCCCACCGCTGAGCAGGTGCAGCACGTAGTGGCCGGACGCCAGTTCAACCGGCACCACCACGATCTCTTCCGCCGCGACCTGGCGGGCTTCGTACACGACGCGACCGCCCAGGTCCATCATGCGGATGCGAAGGGGATCTTCCAGCAGTTCGGCAAAGCGCAGGCTGAAGCGGTCCTGGTAGGGATTGGGAAAGACCGTGACTTGCAGCGAGGCATTGCTCGCAACGCGTGTGCGCAACTGATGCGGTTGCAGAAAGCCCTGCCGGAGCACCTTCCCCCCGGTCCGGAAGGCACCGATGACACTACCCTGCCCCACGCTCTGCTGCACATATGCTTTGGCGCCACCCCATTGGATATACCCGTAAGCCGCCCCCGCGCCCATGGTCTGGCGTAGCATGATGGGTCCTTGGGCGAGCACGTTGAAGGCGAGCAGGGCCAACATCGGCACGAAGAGCAAGCGCTGTCGTTCCATCGCTGTGCAATGTGTGTCCAACACAAGTCCGCCGCCTAATTCCTAGGGTGGACGATCGGTGACAAGGCGGTGGACATCTGGTGGACATCCACATAGGACATTGATATTCAATGCCATACAACAAGCACTCAGACCATGCTACGGATCCCACTGTCCGCCCATAGGGCCTACCTTGCCCCGGATGAAGCGATGCGTGACGCAGACACTTCTGGCACCTTTCCTGATCGCACTGTTGTCCACCGAGGCACGCGGACAGGGAGATCCGATAAGCGTTGAGGAGCGGGTGGACAACTTGTGGGAACGGGTGTACGAAGCCCCCGACAGCGTATTGCGCGCAGTACGGTCGTTGTTGGAGGAAAGTCGGAAGAAGAACGCCTACCGTGCCAACGTGAACGCCCTTCAATTGATGGGGGAGTGCCACTATGGCCTGCTCAACCTGGACAGCTGCACGCACTACTTTGAACTGGCACTGATCGAGGCCGAGCGCGAAGACGACCTGCGCGAAATGGCCCATGTCCATACTTCCTTGGGCGGTGTCCTTTCCGAACAAGGTGAACGCGACCGCTCGCTGGCTGAGTTCGACAAGGCGGTGGAGATCTGGATAACCCTCGGCGACACGAAGCAGCTCTGTGGTACCGAAGTACGCCTGGCCGGCACCTATGACCGGTTCGACCTGGACGACAAGGCCATGGAGTATTTCAAGAACGCCTTGGAGCACTGCGGCGCGGTAGGTGACAGCGTCTTCATGGCCCATGCCCTCAATGGCATCGGCATTCTGCACAAGAAGCAGCTCGACCATGACAAGGCCTTGGAGGTGCTTGAACACGCGCGGTCCATTTACGCCCGCTTCGATGATCGCCATGGCTCGGCCGGTGTCCTCAACAACCTGGGGGTGGTGTACAAAAGCCTGGGTCGCTATGAGGAGGCCCGCGCGTGCTATGTGGAAGGGCTCAGGCTCATGGAGCAAATGGGCTCCGAACGCGGCATCATGTCATTCAACCAGAACCTGGGGATCCTGGAGAACCTGGAAGGGCGGCCGGACAAAGGCCTGGAACATTGCAGCCGTTCGCTGGTCATCGCCAATGCCATCGGGCTGGCCGCCACCCAGAGCGAAGCCTTGAACGAGATCGCCAAAAGCCTACATCTGTTGGAGCGCCCACAGGCAGCACTGGATAGTGTGGACAAGGCCATCGCGATCGCCGCACGGGCCAGCCTGCTGGACAAGGAGCAGCAGGCCTGGAGCACACGTGGCGAGGTGCTCGAGGCACTGGGCCGCCATCCCGAAGCGATCGCATCACTGCGCACGCATGTGCAGCTCCGCGATTCGCTCTTCTCGCTGGAAAAGGCCGCTGCCGTGGACCGGCTGCAGGTGATGTACGAGACCGAACAACGCGAGGCCACCATAGCACGCCTGGAGGAACAGGCCCACTACCAGCAAGCACGGAAACGCTGGCTGCGCATCGGGATCATCGCCCTGGCAGCAGCAGCGATCATCATCGTACTGAGCCTCCTGCAACGGCGGCGCAGGGAGCGCCAACTGCACGCTGCACAGCTGGGGTTGCAACAGGCCGAACGGCAACGCCTGCAGGAGCAACTGGACCACAAACGGAGGGAGCTCACCGAAAAGGCGTTGCACCTGGCGCAGAAGAACGAATTGATGCGCGGACTGGAGCAGGACATCAAAATGATCAAGGACCAACACGGCCACGAGGCGCTGGATGCCGTGGCCAACAAGCTGCGGTTCGACAAGCAGATAGACCGGGACTGGGAGCAGTTCACCATGGCCTTCACCGAAATGGACCGCGAGTTCTTCGAGCGCCTCACGGCACGGCACCCCACCCTGAACACGAACGACCTGCGCTTGTGCGCGCTGCTCACCATGAAGCTCGGCAACAAAGAGGTGGCCGCCATCCTCAACGTATCGGACGAGGGGGTGAAGAAGGCACGCTACCGCCTGCGCAAGAAGCTCGAACTGGCCACCGAGGACGACCTCGAGGGTTACCTCGCCACCTGCTGAGGCCTCCGCCCGGCTGAACCAGACCCCTTGGCCACAGGGGCTTTCCGGAGCTGTCCACCGATCGTCCACGGCGCGTGGACCATTCGTCCACCGCACTTTCTTGGTGATCCTTCGGCCCTGTCGGCACATTCGCCGCGGCCGATCTGAACCCCGGCCAACGATCATGATGAAACATCCGTTCCTACTGCTCCTATGTGCCGCGATCACCCTTGCCTCCTGCAAGAAGGAAGATGACGCGCCGGCAAGCCCATCGGTACCCACCCCTGCCAGTGACCCGATCTCCGTCCGCCTGGACGCCATCACGCTTACAGGCTTCAACCCCACCGATGAAAATGGAAACTACTGGGACGGGTCCGACGCGACCAACCCCCCCGACCCCGAGGTCAGGGTGTACAAGAGCAACGTACTCCTGTACACTTCCACCATTGCCACCAATGCCAACCCCATGGTCCACCATTCCATGAACACCGCCGCCAGCGGAGCCCTTCCCATCGGTTATGCGGACGGGAATTCCCTGCGGATCGAGCTCTGGGACCATGACGGCGGTCCCTACTACCAATACATGGGGCAGGTCTACATCAGCAATGCCCTTTCCTTTTTCTATGGCGGGGACCACACTGCAGGCTTTACCGACCTGCAGGTTACCGGCAACAATGGCATCACCTTCCTCTTGACGGGTACGTTCATTTACTGACGTGCTCATCATGATCGGGGACGACCCGGGGGCCGAAAGGTCCCCGGGGAGTTCTCGGATGAAAGCCGGTGACCCTGTGTAGGCTCCTTCAGATCGCACAAGAGACCGCGGGAGATCCAAGCATCCCGCACACTTCGAGCCCCCTTCGCATCTTCGCCGCGCCCTGCGCATCCGCATCACCCGCGAACACGGCCGGCACCGCCTCTTCTGCACCCGCGATGACGGCTCCTTCACCCAAGGCGACACCGGTCCGGCGCTGGCGCACTCAAATAAGCCTGCCCTACTGCTCCCCTCGAACAGTTCCGCACTCCTCTTTCAACGCATGAAGCCAACGGTCCATGCCTTGCTCCAAGTTCTTCTGAAAAGATCTTCGGAACCAGCGTGCCAGAAGACCATCCATGCTTTCAGCTACTTCAACACGCACGCCATCACCCTCTGGAACAAGACTCCAGTTGTGTATGGCCTTCAAGCCGTAGCTGCTACCGGTCCAGCCGAAAGCGCGGCCCCTTTCCACTGTGTGCAGGGTGGAGCGTATCGAAGCACCACCGGTCTTCCAAGAGAACTGATCGCCAATGGCCAGGTCTCCCTCCATCCGTGCCATTGGAATATCGGCGTTCCATCGTGGCCAGGATGGAATATCAGTGAGCACCGCCCAGACACGCTCCGGGGAAGCCTTGATGTGGATGGATGCATGTGCCACAGTGGCGGCATTCGCATTGATGGCGTGGCCTTTCAAGTGGTGGGCGCTGTTGGTGAAGGAGTTCATGAGTGGATCGTGTTCGTTGATGGGACAAAACTCCCATGGTCCAACAACGAACCTTTTGACATCCGTCAAGAACTCCTTGCGCCTGATCACTCCATGGTATCGGCCTTTGCGCGCAAGCGGCTGAGCGTTTCCGGCGCCATGCCCAACATGCTGGCGAGGTGTTGCAGGGGTGCCTGATTGAACAGGGCTTTGTTGTGCGCGAAGAACAACTCGTAGCGCTCCCTGGCCGATAATGAAAGGTGCATGAGCACACGCTCCTCCAGCACAGTGAAACACTTCGCGATGAAGCGCTTCTCCAGTTCGGGCCAGTCCGGGACCAATTCAGCGATACGTGCATAGTCAACGTGGTCGATCACGTGCAGCTCACTGTCTTCGAGCGCTTCGATGTTCCACCGCGCTGGTTGTTTGAAGAGGAAGCTCGCGAGATCAACGGCGAAGTAGCCCGGTGTGCTGATCCACTTGGTCACCTCTTTCGACCCTTGATCCGTGTATTCGCGCAGCAGACCGCTTTGCACGAAACCCAGGCGATCGCTCCGGCGGCCAGCGCGTAGAAAATGATCTCCCTTCTTCAGGTCCACCGGCTTGAACAGGGCGCTTATCGTTGCCAGGTCGGCTTCAGCGATACCGAGGGTTTGTTGGATATACTGTTCGAGGGCGGTCATGTGGCAAAGGTCGAACGTACTTCATATGAGCAGGTCCTCCAAACAGGGCAAACGCATCTACATATGCAGAGACATTGGGCCGTTCCTGACCATACCGTAATGTGCCGGGCCGATATGTTTCGGGCCTTTATTCTATGACATACGCAAGTCTGATGGTCAGGTTTTTTTAGGCATGAGGAACTCCGGATGATGGCGAGAGGCGGTTGCCCACCCCTGCCATCATCATCCGTCGTTCATCGGACTATCCCTGGCGGGTCGCTC
>JBGTIB010000136.1:0-33529 GCA_041745875.1 Flavobacteriales bacterium
ACCTGGTACGACATAACAATGGATCTCCTGCCCGCAGTTCACCCAATACCCCGTGGTGTCAGCCCCGCCAGGGATCGGCAGTTCCGGTATGGTATCCCCACATAGGGCCAGGAACGCATCGAAACCTGCGTACGGAGCAGTTGTGACGGTGATGCTCAGACACGCGGTATCACTGCCCACCACATAACAATAAGTGTCTTCCAAGTGCAGGCCCGGGACGAAGACCGGCCCTTGTTGCGTCCCAGACGAATTGATCCAAACACCACCCGGTTGAGGAACGCCCAGCAGGGAATCGATCATCAGGAATGGGAGCGCCGAGGAGCATACCATGAGGGCATTGTCCTCACCTGCATCACCGCTTTGAGCCGATGAAGATTTCGCGTGGAATGACATCGAACCCAGCATGAGCAGCACCAGGTAGGCCGATAAAGGCCGATGTACTTTGGTTTTCATGGTGTGTGTTGTGATCGATGTGCTTATGGTTCCAGGATGATGCGCACCGTTGCCACCTTGCCACCCCACCGCAGGCTGCACTGGTACATGCTAGCTGCTCCGCCTTGCATCTCCACCCGGTGTATCTGGCTCCAAGGTGGTATGTACGCCTGATGCAGCACTTGCCCTCGCATGTCGCGGATCTCCAAGGTACCGGCCTCGGGCTGCACAGGATAGCTCAAAGTGAACGACCCATTGCTGGGGTTCGGGTAGGCCTGCACCTGCACTTCCGGTGGCCACTCCCCTTCGCCCACCGAAAGCCCCAGCGTATCGCAGGGGCTGCCCGCCAAAGTGCCCAGGTGGTAGTTGGGGTGGTTAGGGAGGGAATTGGTATAGTATGTTGGAAGCTCAAGGTCGTGCTGAACCATATTGCAGGCAAGCCCCGGTTGGTCAGGGTCATGTACTACATGAAGGTGCAGAGAAGAATTTCCAGTAGCGATATAGATCTTCCCGTCAGGTGCCAGTTGGGCGATATCGAATAGCGTGGCTGCGGGCGGAGCTGGTGAATAGAATCCGTCCCATTCTGCGATGTGTACCATACTTGCCTCGATGTCTGGGGCCTCGGTATCGTACTGGTACACGTCCATCACGGATGATACGTAGAGGAACCGGCTGTTGGGCGAAAACGCCACGCCGCCCATGGTGTTGGCATCCTCGATCAGGATATGCACCGGATCAGAGAGTAGGCCCGTACAGCGGTCGAACTCAAAGATCTCGAGATCCTCGCCTTCGCCCCAGTAGTATGCGAACCGGGACCCATCAGGAGAAAAACATACCTGCCCGATGTCCGCATTTCGTATCACCCCAATGGCCTGTTGTAGGGGGGCGGAGATGCTGTTCGGTGTGACCAGCAGCCTGTAGTAGATGTTCGTGTCTTGCTTGTGACAAAAGACCCACCAGTCCCGACCATTCGCATGGCGAACAGCTGTGATCTTGCCCGTGTTCAGCTGGTCCGTGATCAAAACTTGATTCTTGGAGACCACTCCTCCCAGGCCTCCATCCAAATTCATGTCGATGGTCGTGAGGTAGAGGTACTGCGCGACCTGTCCGACCTGATCGTCCAAGGTGCCGTGGAAGAGGTAGAAAATATCCTCAGCCTCAGGCTTGGGCAGGATCAGAACACTTTGTGACAAGTGCAAGCCGCCAGGGTAACTGGAGGTATAGGTGCTTGGACTGAGGCCGGTGCCATTCAGTAGGGTATCGCCCGTTGCGTTGGCGATATAGGCCCCGTTCGTGCTAAAAAGAAGATCGCCATTGGAATCAGTGATGTTGGCAGAAGTTCGCCTAAAATCGATATCGCGTTGTACGTACGAAATTGCCACATTCCCAGTGATGAAATTCAGGTCTGTTCCTCCGAATGGCACTGGCACTTCACTATTTGTGCCCCCCATCCACAGGTTGCTCAAGCCTTGCTGGGCATTTGCATGCTGCACGCCTAACACAGCGTGCAGCATGCATACAACCCGGAAACTCCACTTCATGATCCCTTGCATCGCACGCTCTACGTTCACCGCACGACGGTCAGTTTGCCTGTACCGATCATGCCCAACGAAGTTAGGACCCTGAAGTGGTACATGGTCGGCGCCAATTCCGCTGTACTGAACGCAAAGCGCGGCATGTCCTTCGGAAGGATATCGATGCACATATCACGAATGTAGGATGCATCGCAATACAAATACATCACTGCACCACCTATCGGAATCCGAACATGAAGGGGAACAGGAACACCACGATGGCCGTCCACAAACTGTACACCGGCAGGTAACGTGCGATACTGCGTTCCACCGGTTCCAGGCTGGTGTTGCTCCCCACGGCCCGCGCTAGGTGGTAAGTGACCAGGAGCAGGTTGATGAGGATGAGCACGTTGCCACCAAGCACAGCCAGGCGGTTGGGGGTGAAGCCCCATTCAGAGATGCGGAAGAGGATGGCCAGCAGCGCCACGCCGTTCACCAGAATGGTGAGCACGGCGAGAGAAAGCAGCACTACGGTGCCGATGCGGCCCGGTGCCGAACGTTGGGAACCGGCCACGGAGAAGAGGATGATGGCCATGACGCCGATGAGCAGGATGTTGAAGGTGAGTAGGAACTCGCGGTCGTTGTACGGGTCCTTGCCCGAACTGAGCATGGCGAGCAGGTAGATCGCCAGTGTGATCAGCACCAGCGGGCTGAAGATCTTTGCGATCACCGGCGAGACGGCGTTCACAAGGTGCGGGTTGCGCTGCACCACGTAGGTGCCCACAATGGGCGCTGCGGCCAGCCCGTAGACCACCACGTATTCCAGGTAGAACGTCTCCATGCGCACATCGATCAGGGTGAACAGCGCGATGGTGAGTCCCGTGAGCAGCGCACCAGCGATGAGGATCAGCGTGGTCATCACCACCAGGTCGCCGTTGTAGCGCAGGAAGTCGATCCTTCTATCGAGGTCCGAGCGATCGCCACCAATGAAGGTATAGCCCAGCACCGCCCAGAGGAAGAGGGGCAGGTGAATGCAGGCCAGGGTCAAGGTGTCGCTGCCGACACCATACTGCGGGTCGCTGGGCAGCGCGTTGATGAAAACCAACGCAAGCGAGATCGCCACGGAAACGATCGCGAAGTGGAGGGCCTTGATCCCGTTCTTCCACGCGAAATAGGCGGTGAGGAAAGGGAATACGATGAAGCCGATGTTGCGCGGGTAGAAGAAGTCCTCGTCCACGGAAAGGATCTCTGGCGCTTTGGCGAAGGTGCCCGCCAGCAGCGCGGCAATGACCACGAAGGCCAGTTCAGTGCTGTTGCCCCAGGAGATGCCGCTACTCTCATGGTCCAGTCGCTCCTTCCAGCATTGGGCGATGGGCTGTTCCGCGACTTCAGGGTACAGGGATAGGAAGGCGCGCTTGAATGCGGCCTTGTCGCCCCGGTACAGGGTTTCCATGTGCCTGGGGTCGTGGAGGTGGGCGCGGATGTTGGTCGTCATGCGGATAGGATTGAAGTGGGGACGGATGAAAGGGAGCGTGTCGGAGGAGCCGGTGGTTCGTTGCGCAATACGCTGCGGTACGTACGCACCAGCCCCGCCACCGCCAGCGCAAAACCAGCGGCGTACCAGGGCCACGGGAAGCTTTCCGGTACGTAGTCGCGACCGTTGGTCAGCGCTGTGCCGTGGCTGTCCATCAACTCGTTCAGCCCGAAGGAGCTGGCCATGGGCTCGATGGTGAAGGAGACGATCATAAGCAGCGCACCGGCAATAAGCAGTGCCCACGACAGCGGCGCAATGCGGAAGGCGGCGTTGCATGAGCGGCCGTAAAGGATCACCATGGCGGTGGCGATCAGGCCCAGCGAGATCATGCAGGGTGCCCACACCGGCCCCACCCATGGCACGGGAATGAGGAAGAGCAGGTCGCGGGAGAAAAGGCTCGAGGGCCAGTCCAACAGCACTTTCAACCACACGTAGTAGAAGATGTCCCACACCCCGAAACCGAAGCAGAACCACGCGAAACGCTCCAGTGCGAAGCGGGTCACCAGCGCGGGTACGGCGAGTAGCATGAGGATGGTGGCGGCCTCTCGACCGAGTTCCGTACCCACGAGCGTGTGGTCCATCGCCACCAAGGGGAAGTCGAAACCCTCGGGGTAGTAGAGGGCACGTAGGTACACCACCACGGCACTTTCAAGGAATGCCATGGCGATGAAGAATATGCTCATCCAAACGAAAAGGCGGCGGATATCAGGACGCATGGGCAGGGAAGTGTATGTTGGCCACCAACCCACGGTGGTCGCTGCCGGGAATGGTGAAGCGCTGCACTTCGGACGCGCCTAAGCCGGACGAGATCATGAGGTGGTCAAGCGGGATCAAGGCGATGGGACCGATGCTCGGCCAGGTGCGCATGCTGGGACCGTTCACAGGCAGTAGGCCACTCCGCGTTCTGAAGCTGCGGTAGGCGCGGTCCCAATGAACGGTGTTCAGATCCCCCACGAGGACCGTGGGCATGGACCGGCCACCGATTTCCTCGCCCAAGTGCGCCAGCAGGGTATTGCGACGCTGGAAATGCGCGTAGCTGATCGGCGAAGTGGCATGCACGCTGAGTATGCGCACGGGTCCGTCGGGGGTGTATACGATGGCTTCGATGAAGGGTGCGCCGGCCACTTCCGAGGTGGATACTTCGGTGAAAGGCAGCTTGCTGAACAGCGCGATACCGTAACAGTTGCCAAGGGCTTCAACCTGCATGTGCGGGTAGGTGGCAGCCAGTCCTTCCCGAAGTGCATCGGCCCATGCTTCATCCACCTCTTGCACGCTGATCACATCAGCATCGCTGGCGATCGCCCGCTGCACTACCTCCGCATAGCGCTCATTCATCTGGAATACGTTGAGGTGCGCGATGCGCAGAACGCTGCTGCCGGTCGGTACTTCCTGCGTGGTGACCGGTTGGTGGTATTGGGGAAGGATCAGCACGCAACCCAGCGCGGAGCTGAGGGCGGTCCACCGCAGCTTGCGCCACAGCAACAGCGCTGCCAGCACCACGAACAGCGCCGACCATTGCAGCAGGAAGGCACGCGCCAGCATGGGCAGGTAGGCATCCGGCGAAAAGGCGAGGGCCACGCCAATGGCCAGCAGGAGTGTAGCTGGGACGAGTTCGCGGTGCGGGGAGGAGGTGGTGATCATCGGAGGGAGTGGGTAGTGGGCATCACACGGAGACACGGAGGCACGGAGAAATGCGCCCTCACCCCCATCCCCTCTCCCAAGGAGAGGGGGGCGCTCCGTGCCTCCGTGTCTCCGTGTGATCTGCATTTTCCATCCGTCTTGTGCATCTCGCTCTTCATGCGGTGACAGTTCGTTGCCCTTGGGGGTGTTGTTCCATTCGACCGATAGCACGCAGCACGATCCACAGCGGCACCGCACCGATCACGCCAAAGGCCGCGTCCACGCAGCGCCAGAAGAAGGGGATGCCGCGCAGGGGCGCCCAGGTGAAAGCCATCAGCACCACCAGCGCACAGCACCACAGGCCCCATTCCACCACCCAGCGGTTGCGCACCGGATCGCGCAACGGGCCTATGAAGGCCAGTGCGATCACCACGTGCGCGAAGGCCAGCCAGTCGGTGCCGTAGAGCAGGATGGGGTAGGTCTCGGCGGTAACGGCCACGGCTTCCGCCGCGTGTGCCGCCCATGCCGCGAGATCGCCACCCAGCGGCGCGGTACATTCGGCGAACAGTCCGGTGAGCCACACCAGCGGCACGGCGGTAAGCCCGCTGATCAGCAGGGCCACCATGAAGAAGGCCAGCCAGCGGCGGATGAGGCGGAGATCAGTGGTGGTCTTCATGGCGTCATGGTTTGGGCAGCAGACCTTCGATGGCATCCAGGTGTGCACGGAATGCTTTGTTTCCAGCGGCCGTGGACTTGTAGCTGGTGTTGGGCCGTTTGCCCACAAAGCGCTTGCGCACCTGCACGTACTTCGCTTCCTCCAAGGCCGCGAGGTGGCTGGCCAGGTTGCCGTCGGTCACGCCCAGCAGTTCCTTCAGCTGGGCATGGTCCACCCATTCGTTCACGGCCAGCACGGCCATGATGCCCAGGCGCACACGGCTTTCGAAGAGCTTATTGAGCTTCTCGATCATTCTTCGTGGCTGGCGGTTCCACTGCGCTCGTGGCGCAGATACATGAGGGCTCCGTAGAAGATGTGCAGCACCCCGAAACCCAGTGCCCAGAAGAGGAGACCTGCGCCGATCCAAAACGATGCGATGAGACCGAGCACCACTTCACTAAGCCCTAACCAGCGGATCTCGTCCAGTGTGTACTTCGATGCGTTGAGCAATGCCAGCCCATAGAAGAGTAGCGTGGCCGGTGCGACGAGTCCCGGCAATCCGTGCCAGATCAGCGCCAGGCAGAACACGCCACCGGCCGCCAGGGGCAGCGCGAGGTTGATGGCCATGCGGCGCGCGGAGGCATCCCACAGGCTCTGTCCAAGTCGACGGCTGCGTCGCAATGTGAACCACAGCGCACCGGCGACGGCGAGCACCAGCACCGTGCAGGCGATCCCCGCCAGTACCATGACATGCGACCAATAGGCTTCGGCCAGCAGTGAGGCATCGTAGGTCAGGGGGGCGGAGCGGAGTACGGCGTGTTGGTCCATGTACCAGCGCGCCACTGCGGCACCGCCCAGACCGAGCACCCCGGCGATCACGCCGCTCAGTCCGCTCAGGCTCAGGAATCGGGTGCTGCGGTCCATCAGCCCACGGATGCGGGCGAGCTCTTCATGCGGCTGTGTCGGGGTCATGTCAAAGTACTTTGTATGGCAAAGTAACGACATGTGGAAGCGACTATTGCAAAGACTTGAGAATAATCCTTCGGGTGTGCTAAGTGGCGAAAGGCTGCTTCACAGAAGACTCGATCAGGACGTGATAACTACACCCTCACCGAGCAATTCCTCATTCACCGTTGCGCCCAAGCCCGGTACCTCCGACACTGTAATGCTCCCTCCATCGCCGTAGACGATCCCTCCGAGCACCGGGTCCTGGGCGAACATCAACGGCGTGTCCATGTCGCACCAGCGCACCGCATCATGCGCCAGGGCCAGGTGGGCTGCTGCCGTGAAAGCGATCCGTGATTCCACGAAGCCGCCCATCTGTGCAAGAAGTCCCGCGGCTGTGATCGCTTTCAGTACACGACCCGCTTCGAACAGTCCACCACTCTTTCCGAGTTTGATGTTCATGCGTTGGCAAGCGTTCAAGCGGATGAGACGCTCGGCGTCATGGTGGAAGAAGCAGCTCTCGTCGGCCATGATGGGGATGGGAGAGGCCTCCTTGATCCGCGGCAGTTCCTCATAGCGCCAGCGTGCGATGGGCTCCTCGCAATGTTCGATGTGCATGCCATCAAATGCCTGTAGCACGCGGATGGCCGTGTCCGGTTCCCATCCCTGGTTGGCATCGAGCCGTAGTGGGATGTCCGCTCCGACCGCAGCGCGGATCGCCTGGATGCGTGCGATGTCCGTGTCGCCATCACCGCCCAGCTTCACCTTGATCGCGGGGTAGCCAGCCTCTTTGATCACCACGGCATCAGCGGCCATCTTATCCGCTGGGCCGATGCTCACGGTGTAATCGGTGTAGAGCGTGCGGTTCACCGTTCCACCCAACAAGCGGTACAACGGCACACCGGCATGCTGGGCCGCGATGTCGTACAGCGCGATGTCAAAAGCACTCTTGATGCTGGTGTTGCCGTGGATCACACGGTCCATGGTTGCCACTGCGCCGGGGATGTCCAACGCATCACGACCAAGCAGTACCCGTGCCAGCAGCGGCGCCACGGCCATGCCGGTGTCCATCGTTTCCCCGTTGATCGGCGGGTAGGGGCTGCACTCGCCGGTGCCCATCAAGCCACTGTCGGTCCAGATGCGCACCACGATGTTCTCCGCGTGGTGCTGCGTGCCGAGCGAGGTGATGAAGGGCGCCTTCAAAGGAATGCGCAGCGGGTGGACGGCGATGCGGGTGATGCTCGGCATACGGCAAAGGAAAGGGTGGGAGGGGGCTGGATGATGATGATCGAGTGCTGCTACATCATTGGTACCAGTGTGCCGATCGCTACCAACTTGTCGCGATCTGCTACTGATATGGCGCATCATCCTAATGGACCGGTCAGCCTGCCGCAAGACTTTTGTTGCCGAAGACGGATCAACAAGACCAGCCCCCATGCCTGTGCCCCAGCATAATGGTTCGGTCAAGCTTCGATCGAAAGTGAATGATCAACAACAAAATTTGCAACACACATGGAACTTCCGGTCGGGTATCACCCTTTCCACGCGAACAAGTTCATCAACTACCAACTGAACCGGTGGTACTCCCTGGGCTATGCGCGCCGGGAGGATATCCAACAGGCCGCGCGCGGGATCCGATCCTTCGAGGACCATATTCGGGTGTTCACTTTGGCCGCCCAACGGGCGAAAGATGAGAACAGGTTGAAGCATGCCGCCACCTACCTGCGGGCAAGCGAGTTCCTGATGGCCCCGGATGATGCGCGCAAGATCCCGACCTACGAAGCGTTCATCGCACTCTTCGACAAGGCATTCAAGGATGAACCCTTCGAACGGCACGCGGTCCCATACCAATGCTCCTACCTGTCCGCGATCAGGATCCCCTCCAAGACCGCCGGGATCAAGGGCACCATCGTCGCCTGCGGTGGTTTCGACTCGTTCATCGAGGACTTCTACTGCATGTGGGACTATTTCGCAGCACGGGGTTACAATGTGATCGCCTTCGAAGGCCCTGGGCAGGGTGGGAGCCTGCGGCTTCACGGCCAACTGTTCGACCATGATTGGGAGAAGCCGACATCCGCCGTATTGGACCATTTCAAACTGAATGACGTGACGGCCTTCGGGCTCTCCATGGGCGGCTATTGGATCCTGCGTGCAGCTGCTTATGAGAAGCGGATAAAACGCGTGATCGCCATGCCGCCGGTCTATGATTGGATGGAACTGACCGGTGCGTTCAACAGAAAACTGGTGGGCTGGCTAATGAAGAGCCGCCGCTTGATGAACTTCCTGGTCCGCTTGAAGATGAATGTGAAGATCCTGCGGCATGCTGTCGGAAATACCTTGTTCATCACAGGGAAGCAAGAGCCGGTGGACGCCGTGCGTTGGATGTTGGCCATGAACCCCGAACACCTGAGCAGCACCCTTGTGGACCAGCACGTCCTCCTGCTTGGAGGAGAGCACGATGCCTTCCAGCCACCTGTCCTGCTCGACCGGCAACGGAACGCATTGGTGAACGCGCGCAGCACCACGATGCGGGTGTTCACCAAAGCAGAGCATGCCGACCAGCACTGCCAGATCGGGAACGTTGGTCTGGCTTTGGAGACCATGCTGCGCTGGATCGAGGAGAAGGAGAACGGTTGAGGCATGCTGGAGTTTTTGGAAGGCTCCTCCGAATTTCCATGCCCCCGCTACCTTTCGCCATGATCCGTGCACTCCCCATCGTCCTGCTCTTAGCGGCCTGTGTCGGCCCAACAGCCGAACCGGAACCGATCGCCGAGCCTTCGGTCACCCACCGCGACGACCTCGCCCAGCTCTACACTGACGAGCAACTCACCGGCTCCTTCATCCTCCACGATGCGGGCCGCGACCACTGGTACTACATCGATAGCGCCCAAGCCGATGTGGCCACCCTGCCCGCCAGCACGTTCAAGATCTTCGGCAGCCTCTTCGCGTTGGAGACCGGCGTTGTGAAGGATGCGGAGGAGGTGCATGCTTGGGATGGAGTCGACTACGGCCGCACTACCGCCAACCGCGACCTCACCTTGCGCAAGGCCTATGACGTGAGCGTCTACTGGTTCTTCCGCGACGCCGTGCGCAAGTCCGGAGCCGCCACTTTCAAACAATGGTTGGATACAGTGGAATATGGGAATGCGGACACCACCGGTGGCTTTGATCGCTGCTGGGTGCGCGGCAAGCTGCACATCACCCCACGCCAACAGATCCGTTTTCTGGAACAGGTGCAGCGCGAGGAACTGCCCTTCAGCCCGCGCAGCTACGGCATCGTGAAGGACATCATGGTGCGCGCGGATACGTTGGGCCACTCCATGCGCGCCAAGACCGGCTGGGCCATGAACGACAGCGGCAGCATAGGCTGGTACGTGGGCTGGGTGGAGGCACCCGAGGGTGGTCCCTACTTCTTCGCCAACCGGGTGAGCACAGCGGACACCGCACACGCCTCTTTTGCCGAGGCCCGGATCGAGATCACCACGGAGGTGTTACGGCACCTGGGGATGTGGCCGGAGTGAACGAGGATTAGTCTGTCACATCACGGTCTGAGGGTCGGCGTCGGTATCCGCCGGGGAAGTGACTCCGCAAGTGTGCGCCTATGCCTGGGCGGATCTGAGCATTACATGGTATCCGGCGTTCATTCGGGCCGAAGTTCTTTCGCCCACACAAGCATGCCAGCACCCTTATAAGTATCGTGACAATCTCGGGATACCGGTCCTACTCCACCCGCTTCAACCCAAATTCCATCCGCTGGTCCTGGTCGTCATCGCCTGCGATCCACGCGGTGAGCGAATCGCCTTGCAGGCGGTATCCGATCCTTTTCGGGAAGTCGTGCTCGCGGTTCTCGAAGATCCAGGTGGATGCTTCATCGCTGTTGCGCACGAAGCAGGTGACACCCTGCCCACCCGGGTTCGCGAGGTACAGCCAGTGATCGGAGAAAAGGGTGATGCGGACCTGCTCGGTGCCCACGGCCTGTTCGCCTTTCCACGTCACCGCCGTGCCTTCGTAGGTGGTTTCATCCACCCGGTGCCACTCCTCCACATAGCGCATTCCGCCGAGGTCGCCCTCCCAGGTGCCCACCAGCTGTTGCAGCCACGGGGACTCTTCGGGTGTGTCCGCAGTACCGGGTGTTCCGGTCGCTTCGGTCCGTGGGTCGCTGCACGTGATCAGGAGGAGGGATCCGGCAACGATGGCAACGAGCGTGGTGGGTGTTCGCATGCAGCAAAGCAAACACACGCTGGGAGACCAATACAAGCTGGCCGATCTTGAGCGAGATCTTGCGTGAACGCCTCCTTCGATCGAATTGAACCGGCCAGCCGGACACCTCATTGACGATGAACAACGCCCCCCAGGATCGCATGCTCTGGAATTGAGGTCGGTTGAATGGTGATACAACCGATCTTCGTACCCCAGCAGGACATACGCCTGCTGCTTCTCTCCCTGAAGTCCACCATGACCCGATCATCACGCGGCGAACTTGCTGTGCTTATCCGCTCGCACCAGGACGAGCTGCTTAACCGCTGGCGGCGTCAGGTGCGCGAACTCCCTTCGGCGCGGGACCTGGATGTGCCTACGTTGAACGACCACATTCCCTCGCTGCTGGAGGAATTGGCCGATGCGCTGGACTCTGGTTCCGATGAGACGATCGCCGAAGCCTTGCGTGATGGCTCCCCACCGGAGCATGGTGATCAGCGTTTCGAGGATGGCTTCGACGTGACCGAAATGGTGGCCGAGTACAACATCCTGCGTGGTTGTATCCACGACCTTGCACAAGAGCACAACGTGCAATTGGAGGGCCGGACATTCCACATCCTGAACCGGGTGCTGGATGGCGCGATCGGTCTGGCGGTGCAGGCCTATGCGGACCTGCAGGCACGTTCCGTAAAGGGTCGCCGTGACGAGCATCTGGCTTTTGTGGCGCACGACCTCCGGAACCCGCTTACGGCGATCTCGCTCGCCACCAGCGTGCTGGAATTGTCCAATCTGGCCAAGGAGGAACATGACCAGAACGCGCAGATGATCAAAGCACTGAAGCGGAACGTGGCGCAACTGGAGGCCCTGGTGGCCAAGGTGCTGGAGGAGGCCGGGGGGACGGAGGAAGAGGGCGGCTTCACCCTGCAACGCCGCCACTTCGATCTGTGGCCGCACATCGGCTCCATCGTGCAGGACATGCGCCCGATGGCCGAAGAGGCCAGGGTGGAATTGCAGAACGAAGTACCCGTGGAAATGCAGGTTTACGGCGATGCCACCCTGCTGCGCCGCATTCTCCAGAACCTGATCAGCAACGCCATCACCTACGCACCCGGCGGCAAGGTGATCCTGGGCGCACGCGCCGTGGGTGACGATGGAACGGCGGAGTGCTGGGTGACTGACAATGGGCGAGGGGTGCCCGCCGAACGCCTCATCAGCATATTCAATAAAGGGGAGGGCGATACCGAACGGCCCGGTAGCAAAGGTCTGGGCCTCGCGATCGTGAAGACCTTCGTGGAGGCCCACGGTGGCAAGGTCTGGGCGGAGAACAACCCCGGGCCCGGTGCCACCATCCGCTTCACGCTCGCGGCTTCATCCACCGCGAATACGAAGGGATGAAGGGGCGTTGGGATCGTTCCTGCTGAATATATTTGGTGCTGTTCCTGAAGACCGGGCTGTCGTCGATGAAGCGCCATCCGGAGGACGAACAGATCAGCGGTCTGCCCTGGTCGACACGTTTCGGAGGTTCAATTTCCGCGGTATTCAGCCCCATCCCCATCGCGCGCCCGAATGATCGGTGTGCCCTCGCCGGTGTTCACATCCAAGACGGGAGGATCTTCATCCTCGGTGCCACGTTGGTCACCGATGAAGCCCAGGCCGCCTTCATCGCCAGCGCCCTCGGGCTGTGCATCGCCCCGCCCTTGATATTCCGGTCTGCCCAGGGGCTCGCCCTTCTTCTTTTCGGTGTCCATATGTGTTGGTGGTATCAGATCATCGGTACGGTGGTGTACTCCTCGCAACGCTCGCGGCATTCGCGGCAGGCTTCGGCGCAGGCGATACAGTGTGCATGCTGGTGCTTGCTGCATTCCTGTTCGCAGGCCTTGCAGACGGCTATGCACTGTTGGAGCAGGGCAGGAGCATTCGCTGAGCCGCGTCCGATGAAGCGTGCGGTGATGGTACAGAGGTCTGCACAATCGCGGTCCAGGCGGATGCAATCCTTCATGTGCGACACGTTGGATTCATCCAGACAGGCATCCGCACAGTTCTCGCAGGCGGTGATGCATTTCATCATGCTGTCGAGGAGCTCGTTGGTCTTTTGGTCTTTCATGGTCTTTGTTTCTTGAATTGATTACAGCTTCCTCCCCACACGGATGGGGCCATGGTGCCCGATGTACTGCACAATGCACGGCCACTGCGGTTCGTGTTCATCCAACACCATGGGAATGCTGTGGTCTTCCTTGCACGCAACGTGGAACACGCTACACTGGAGCACCGTTGTCACATGGCTTTCTGGAAAGCAAGCGGAAAAGCGTCCAGCGAATGGAACTAAGACTTCTTCACCTTGGAGCGCTCCGCCGACCTGCTGGAATGGACCCGCGTGGACCCGATTTCACCCCGGGATCTCCACATCCGCGCGGATGTGTCCGAGGTGAGCGACATGGATCGGACGGTGTGGATGAGAAGGGATGCACTGCGCATTCCGAACAATTGCAAGGTGCCATGGAGCACGTCGTGCTGACGGGGTCCGGGGGCGAACGGTCCAAGTAATCCGATAAGTCCCCCCGATCCGCGCGGGTGGAGGCCCTGGGTCCACGATCCATCGGGCCGACTAACTTCGCCAGCATGGCCGAGGTGACCACCTATCAACTGCTCGATGGCCGTGCCGCCTCCAAGGCCATCCGTGCGCAGCTCGCTACCCAGGCTGCAGAAGTGAAGGCCCGTCGCGGCCATGCGCCGCACCTGGCCGCTGTGCTGGTGGGTGACGATGGCGCCAGCCGAACCTATGTGGAAAGCAAGGTGAAAGCCTGTGAGAGCGTGGGTTTCCGCAGCACGCTCGTCCGTAAGCCGGCCACCATCAGTGAAGATGGGCTGCTGGCCTGCGTGGACGACCTCAACCGTGACCCTGGCCTGGACGGCTTCATCGTGCAACTGCCATTGCCCGAACACATCGATGCGGACAAGGTGATGCAGTTCATCGATCCGCGCAAGGATGTGGACGGCTTCCACCCGGTGAACGTGGGCAACATGGTACTGGGTCTTCCCGGCTTCCTATCCGCTACACCCGCTGGCATCGTGGAACTGTTGAAGCATTACCGCATCGACACCAACGGTAAGCATTGCGTGGTGATCGGACGTAGCAACATCGTGGGTACACCCATGAGCATCCTGATGAGCCGCAACAGTGAACCCGGGAACTGCACGGTGACCCTGGCCCACAGTCGTACGAAGGATCTTCCTTCGATCACCCGTCAGGCGGATATCCTGATCGTGGCCCTGGGTAAGCCTGAGTTCGTCACGGCCGACATGGTGAAGGATGGTGCGGTGGTGGTGGATGTGGGCATCCACCGCGTGGCCGATGCTTCGCGCAAGAACGGCTACCGCTTGCTTGGCGATGTGAAGTTCGAGGAGGTGGCCCCGAAGTGCCGCGCCATCAGCCCCGTGCCGGGTGGGGTGGGGCCGATGACGATCACAAGTCTGCTGCTGAATACGTTGAAGGCGGCCGGAGGGGTGGACTGAATTTGCACTGCATGTGTGGCTCACACGGTCGGGGGTGCGGTCATGATCGTCCGTTGCGCCGCTTCAGTATTGGACGCTTCGTTCGCTGAACGATACGCGGATCTCAGTTATCCACTGTGACCATGTACAGATCGATCTCTGGATGATACGGACCGGCCCTGTCCGGAGGCCATTATCTTGCCTCACCAAAACAACCACACCATGAAAACACGCCAACTCCTTCCATTCTTGTGCGCTTCCATGCTCTTCCCGGCCGTGGGTTCATCCCAGTGCATAGCGGATGAGGTTACTGGGCCAGCGCTCACCATGAACACCACCATACTGGAGGGCACCGACAACCGAAGCGGTGTGGTATTCAACCCGCTTTTGGGGAGGTACTATAGCGTGAATGCCGGAAGCTCGGTCTATCCATTGGAGACATTCGACGCGGGGGGCACCCTGCTGGCTTCTGTGGGAGCGGGATTCGACTATCGGGGGGCGTGGTGGAATCCGGCCTTGTCCCAGTTCGAGGGGAACGGGTTCGACGTATCGGGGATATTCGTACAGAACATCGACCCCGTGTCCGGGTATGCCTTGGGCACTGGCACGGTGATCCTGAACGCCGCCCAGCCGAATGCTCAATCCGTAGGCGATCTGGACATCGATGCGGATGAGATCATCTATTACTCCGAAGGTGCCATACACCGATATGCACGGGCCAGCAATGTGTTCCTTGGCATTTTGCCCATTACCGGCCTCCCGGTACCGACCAGCAGCCTGAACAGCAACAGTGTGGTCCATACCGGTTGCCCAGGCCGCGAGATCGGCGTGTACGATTTCGTGAACCGCCGTGTGCTTTTCATCAACAAGGTCACCGGAGCCTTTTCATCGCATTGCCAATTGCCTTTGAACGCACCGCCGAGGGCGAGCTTCGGAATGTCCTTCGCCAATGGCCTGTTCTGGCTATTCGCCGACAACCAGTGGCTAGGCTATGATGTAGTGAACGGCAATGTGGGCATCGCCGAAGAAGCGCTACCCAATGTGACGGTGTTCCCGAATCCGGCATCCGATGTCCTCACCATGTCATGGGATGGGATCGGAGGATCGGCCTCTGAGGTGCGGATATTCGATATGGCAGGCAGAATGGTGCTGAACACGCGTACTGCAACTGACCCGGCGGTGCTGGATGTACACGAGCTACGACCGGGAGCTTACCTGGTGCAGTGCGTTTCAGAGAACCGCATCCATACAGGACGGTTCCTGAAGGAGTGATCACGGTGCGGCATGCCCGGTGAGCCATGCACTGACAGTTCGTGTGCAGCAAGCCTTCCCTGCCCCTTCAGTACAGTATGGGATCCGCCTGGGCAGTCAACACCACACAGCATGGACCTCCGCGTTCGAATGGACCTACCTAAGGCCACATCCACTCACTCTTCGAAAGTCTCGATCTTGGCACTACGCTCCACCAGATCCGTGAACTTGCCGTTGTAGCGCGTGGCGCGCACGATGTGGTTGTCGATCCAGTGGTAGTTGCCACCGCGTGGTTTGCCGAACAGACAGGCGTGGTACTTGAATCCGTGACGCTGCAACCACTCCTCGGTCACAGCGCGGTGCTCCTCGGTGCGGCTGGTGAAGTAGGTGATGATGTGCCCTTCATCGAACCACTTGTTGCAGATCTCCAGCGCACCATCGAAGATCGTCGCCGTGGCCATGCGCTCGGGCTCCTCGTTGGGGATGTCCTCGCAGATGGTGCCGTCGATGTCGATCAGGAAGTTCTTTTTCCCCTCGGGCAGTTTGGGACTGATGCGCTTGCCGTTGTCGAATGCGTCGTGGAGGTGGGGCATGCCACGAAGGTGCCAACTATTTTCATGTCATGGGCCAGGAAGAAAATAATAGGACGCGGAGTCCGTGGCTCCGCGTCCCTTCATATGTTCCTCTTGCGGCTTGAATGGACCGCATGTGGGTGCGTGCTCAGTAGTTCACCTTTTCCAGGCGCATCTCCATGCGCTTCTCTTTGCGGAAGTACTCGAGCAGGACCACATTGCCTGGTTTTCCGGGGAGAACACGATAAGCAGATGACGAACTCTTGATCGGCAGCTTGTCCAAGGTGGTGGTACCTGCATTGTGAACAATGGTGCCAACGTATGATCCGATCTTCTCGCCGCTTTCGCCTTTCTTGCGATCGAAGTCCACGTACGAAGCGAAGTAGCGGTCCTTCTCCGGATCGGTGATGGTGAAAGCATAGTCGAACCCGTCGTACTGGCGCACGTAGTGGGCCATCAGGGTGGGCGACCAGTAGGCCGCACCGGCAGGCATCAGGATCTCGGTACGCGCCTTTTCGTAAACCTCGATACCGTTAAGTTCAAGCGCGGCGTTCAGTTTGGCTACCACCATGTTGTCGATCTTCAGGCTGAAAGAAGAGGTGTTGCTCCTTCCTCCGCCGAGTATTTGGGTCGCAACCCCGGCTCCACTGACGGTCTTCCGGAACTGCTCACCGATCAAGTGGAAACCACCGTCCTTGGTGCGCACAACCCGGTGGAAGAACACGAAACCGAAGTCCTGCTTCCCTTTGTCGTCAGCAGGAGCAAGCTTCTTCAGGTCCCCATCCCTGCTGAACTTATTGAACATGACCCCCTGGCCGCCAAGGTCCATTTGCATGGCATACAATCCCATGCTCTTGTCGGTGATGATGTTGTCCTTCGGCGCATAGTACTCACCCACCAGGTAGATATGTTCCGTATCGGGATCGATGAACCCGTTCAGCACCGAAAGGTTATTCCCGGAATGCGTCATCTTGGTCTCGAAGATCTTCTTCCCGGTCTCCGTATCGACCAGGAGGAGGAAAGCATGATCAGGCTTGTCGAACACGTTCTTCATCTTCATGATCGTCACGAGCATGTACTTGTCGCTGGTCCATACAATGTTCGCCGTTTCCATCATCCCCGACTCCTTCGGCGTATAGGTCCACTTCTTGGACATGTCGTTGTTGAACGCACGCAGTTCATAGGAGATCTTGTCATGCTTGACAGTGAGCAGCTTGACGAAACCGTGATCACCCAAGGGGAATATCGATTCGTTCACTTCACCGCTCTCCCCTGCGGCCTGTATGCGCATCAATTCCCATTTGTGGGCATCTTGAAGCACCTTGCCTCCGACCTTTTTCGCCTTGCGGTCATAGGTCTCTATGCTCACCGCCTTTTCCTTGTAGTCCATGAAGAGCAGCGAGAAGACCTCTCCGTTGTAGATCATCTCCACCAGGACCGTGGTCTTGGGCTTATTCATCTTCAGCTCATGCACCGTGTTCAAGTCGACATCGGTAAGAGTGAGGTAGTAGGCATTGGTCTTCGAATCGACCTTGTCATACATGTAGAAGGTGTAGTAGCCCACCAGTTGATTGTTCTCCTGGATGGGGCCGGAGTTGCGGAGGTACATCTTCCTCACTCCTTCGATGGAGGAGGATTGTGCCATACCCCACAAGGAGGATAGCAGCATGAACAAGGCAAGTAATTTTCGCATGTTGAAGGGTTGGTTGAGGGGTTGCGCGTTCTTGGTCGAGGGTTACTTGTTGGTGACGGGGGCATCGACCCAGCGTTTCAATCGGTCGATGTGTCTGCCTTCGGGGAATAGTTCACGGTATCGGTCCGCGTATTCCTTGGTCTCATCTGTGGATCCGGTTGCTTTGCTGGTGATCGCAAGCGCGAGTAGCAGTTCCGGATCATCCGTTCCATTGGCACGGTCCTCGGCCATCCAAGCCAGGCCCAGTGCGGCCAGGTCCTTCAGGCGTAGTTCCCCCAGCATTCGGCTGATCAAGTTGTAGCTGTCGCTGTATGTATGATGCGGCTGTTCCAGAACCTTACCCACCACGCGGTTCGTTTGGTAGTGGTGCAAGGAACCCAAAGCAATACCGACCACAGCACGGGCATAGGCGTTCTCCGGCTCATCCTCCAGCAAGCGCAGGCTCAGGTACATGGCCCTGGCGGGATTTCCCTGGTACAGGTACAAGTCGATCACTTCCATGCGCGCCATCAGTTGCAAGCGCTCAAAACGCTCGGCCTCCATGATCGCCGCCACGCCTCGGTCGCCCCCAAGGTTTGCGACCTGCGACCCCAGTACTTCACGCCGCAGCTCACAGTCCGGATGGGTCTTCAGCGAATCATCGAGCGCACCGCGTTCACGATCCGAAAGCCCCAGGGAAGGACCCCGTCGCAGGATCCAATCCGAGTTGAAAGCATCGCCGGTGCGGGAAAAGGCATTGTGCAGGTCCAAAGTATTGCTGAAATATTCCTTGTCGCAAGCCAGGAGCACATCCATGGTGGTGACGGCTGCGGAAAGCTGGTAGTTCGTCCGTTGCAAGAGGTCGAGACCAGTGGAATCGGCCTCATACTCGTGGGTACGGCCATGGCGCCGTTTATCCAGGCTGAAGCCGATCAGGAGTTCCTGTAGTTTTTCCACTTTGTTGTAAGTGCTGCGATACGCGGACATCAACTGCTTCTGGAATTCCTTGTCGTGGATGGACTGCGCATAGTTCAACATATCGGTCTCTGCATGGCGCAAGCGCTCGTGCGCCACCTCGTGGGCCAGGATGAATGCGATCTGTGCCTCGTTCTGCACACGCTCCAACATGCCCAGGGTGAACATGATGGTACCGTTACCGATGCTGAAGGCATTCGGCGTTTCGTCCCGAAGTACGAATACCCGGATATCCCGCTCATCCGCGGGAAGCGGTTCCAGGAGCACGGCCACGATCCGCTCCACCTCGGCGTTGATCGGATGGTCGAACAGCAGCAGGTCGTTATCCAGCAGTTCCAGGAAGGCGTTCGTGCGGTCCTCGTAGAGTTTGGCTAGCTCCCGCTGAACGAGCTTCGGAAGGCTGGCAGGGATGGATGCCTTTTGTTCCTTCAGGCGCTCCAAGTAGCCCGCACGCAGTTCGGGCGGAGCTTTGCCTGGTCCATTTGGCTGGCGGACCGGCTCGGTACACAGTGCGAACGAGGCCCCAAAAAGGAGTCCACACAATGCGAGAATTGGACGAGTAACACTCACGCGAATTGGGAATGGGCTGGGAAAATAAGGGATGTTCGCTGAACTTGGGCAAGGAATGGTGAGCCTTGTGAGGAACCCAGGGAACTCGGTGACTGATGCGATCATCGACGTAATTGCCGCACTTACTGATAGCCCACGGGCAAGGAAGTATTGGAACGCCTTGAAGACCAAGCTGATGGCGGAGGGAAGTGAACTGTCCCCGAATATGGGACAGTTGAAATCGTTGGCCGAGGACGGCACGATGCGGATGACCGACGTGGCAGACACCGAGCAGCTCTTCCGCCTGATCCAGTCCATCCCTTCACCCAAGGCCGAACCCTTCAAGTTGTGCCTGGCGCAGTAGCCATGCGCTCAGGCTCCTCGTTGGTGATGTCCTCGCAGATGGTGCCGTCGATGTCGATCAGGAAGTTCTTTTTGCCTTCGGGCAGTTTAGGGCTGATCTTCTTGCCGTTCTCGAAGGCGTCTTGCAGGTGGTCGCTCATGGAGCAAAGGTGCGTACTACTCGCCCTGGTCGAACTGTGCCACGTTGTTTGAACGTTCGCGTTCACTTCGCGATCGCCTTCGCCATGCCGCCAAAGACCAGCGCATGCATCGGCGCCACGCTGTACCAGTAGATCCTGCCCCACAAACCCTTAGGTCGAAAGGTGGCCGTCTGGTGAAGTGTATCGCCCACTACTTTGAACTCCAGCCAGGCCTCACCCGGCAGCTTCATTTCCGCGAAGAGCAGTAGGCGGCCCTCCGTGCGGTCGGCGTACAGCACCCGCCAGAAGTCGATGGAATCGCCCGCCGCGATGCGCGTGGGGTGTGTGCGACCGCGGCGCAGGCCCACACCGCCCGAGAGCTTATCCAGAAAGCCGCGGATCACCCAGAGCCAGTGGGCATGGTACCAGCCGGTCTTCCCGCCTATGGCCCAAATGCGATCGATGGTGGTGTTGCG
The DNA here is from genome assembly GCA_041745875.1 of Flavobacteriales bacterium. GTDB lineage: Bacteria > Bacteroidota > Bacteroidia > Flavobacteriales_F > PHOS-HE28 > PHOS-HE28. The sequence goes on from JBGTIB010000136.1 coordinate 20,367, forward strand.
ATCTTTCACGGGCACTGTGCGCTTATCGAACAAACACCCGAATGTGGGCACCTCCAGGAACGAGGTAAGGTTGCCATCGAAACGGCCACTGATCAGCGAATCAGTCCAACTGGATGGAATGCGTGAATCGCCGATCGCCGAGAAGGTGCGGCGCAGGGCCTCTTCATACGGCATCGGGGTGATCCGCAGGAGCTTGGCCAGGTCGTTGTTGCGGCACACCACCTCCACCTTCATGCTGTGTACCAAGGCCGTGGCCAGCTTGTAGGAGGTGGAGGTGATGAAGTAGAGCCAGTAGGAGGAGAGCTTGGGCGTCATCACCGGCACCACACCGATCCAGCGTTTCAGACCTCGCACCCGCGCGAAGCCCAACAAGATCTCCTTGTAGGTGAGCACGTCCGGCCCACCGATGTCGAAGCTGCGGTCGTAGGTGCCTTCGTGGAAGAGCGTGCGCGTAAGGAAGGTGATCACGTCCGCGATGCCGATGGGCTGTGAACGGGTGTTGAGCCATTTGGGCGCGATCATTACCGGAAGCTTCTCCACCAGGTCGCGGATGATCTCGAACGACGCACTGCCCGATCCGATGATGATGCTGGCCCGCAACGTGGTGAAATGATAGCCGCCCTTACCCAGCTCTTCCTCCACCACCTTGCGTGAGGCGAGGTGTTCGGAGAGCGCTGCCTCATTGATGATGCCACTTAGGTACACCACATGCTTCACCTGGGTCCGTTCCATGGCCTCGCGGAAATTCACGGCGGACCGCTGTTCCAAGGTCCCGTAGTCCGTGGAGGAAGACATGGAATGGACGAGGTAGTACGCCCCATCGATATCGGCCGGGACGTTCTGCAAGGAGGAGGGGTCCAGCAGGTCCAGTTCCACGACCTGCACACGGTCCGCCATGCCCTCTAGAACTTGGAAGCGGCTGCGATCGCGAACGGCGCACACCACCTGATGGCCTTCAGCCAACAAGGCAGGCAACAGTCTCTTGCCGATGTAGCCGTTGGCACCGGTGAGGAGGATCTTCATGGGGGCAGGGCAGGAATGGCAGGATGAAGTTCGGCATCCTTAGCTATCGTACGCTGATCCGAGAAACACGCGGACGGGTGCAAGGTTCAGACCTGAGATATTGAAGATGGTGGACCACACTCTCTCTTTCGTGAACACTCCCAGCAAAGCCGACTTGTGCATCCGGTGCCCTTGGCACGCAACCCCTCCCTAACTGGACCTTAACCGCTTTGATGTTGTAGCCGATACTTCTTCGGGCGGGATCACACCAACTTCAAGCCCTTGATGCCGGTGAAGTGCTTCTTGTTCAGCGTAAGTACCGGCACATCGTGGGCCAGCGCCGTGGCGGCGATCAACTGATCGGCGAAGTGGACATCCTTGCCGCTGGCCAGCTCGTCCAGGATCTTCCGGAAGCATTTCGAAACTTCCATGGTGAACGGCAGTACATGGAATTTGGAGAACAACTCGTCCTTCGTGGCGGCATATTCAGCCTTGTTGCGGGTGCCGGCCAGCACTTCGGCGATGATCGCGTCGCAGAGCACGAAGCCGCTTCCTTCCACACGTTCCAACGCAGCCATGGACCGTGGCTCACGCCGGAAGCGCCCGATCAGCACGCTGGTATCGATCAGGACCGCTTCCATGCCTTCTCACGCAGTTGCTCGGCAGTCACCGGATTGTCCTTCCACAACTCCTCCAAGGTTGCGAAGGGGTCCTTCTCCCGTTTGGCCTCCCGCTCCACGAATTCCACGAAGAGCGCGCTGATGCTCTTCTTCCGCCTGCGGCTGAGCATGGCCGCCGTGCGCTTGAACTTCGGCGGTACCGAGAGGGTGAGCTTGGTGGTCATGGGCTTACGTATTGACGCACGAAGTTACGTGATCATGGGGTCGGAATGCTGCCTTGCTCACACGCGTCCCCCCTTTATCTCCTCCACCACCGTCGGATCCAGCAGCGTGCTCGTATCCCCCAAACTCCCCAACTCATTCTCCGCTACTTTCCTTAAGATCCGCCGCATGATCTTCCCACTGCGCGTCTTCGGGAGGCCGCTCACGAACTGGATCTTGTCCGGCTTGGCGATGCGGCCGATGCCGGCCACCACGGCTTCCAGGATCTCGCCGCGCATGTTCTCCATGGCCTGCGTGTCGTCGGCGGGGATGGGCTGTTCCGTGACCACGTAGGCGTAGATGCCCTGGCCCTTGATGTCGTGCGGGTAGCCCACCACGGCGCTTTCCACCACGCCCTTGGCCTGGTTGATGGCGTTCTCGATCTCGGCCGTGCCGAAGCGGTGGCCACTCACGTTGATCACATCGTCCACGCGACCGATGATGCGGTAGCGGCCGTCGGCATCGCGCTTGGCGCCGTCGCCGGTGAAGTAGTAGCCCTTGTAGCTGCTGAAGTAGGTCTGGCGGCAGCGCTCGTGGTCGCCCCAGGTGGTGCGCAGGATGCCGGGCCACGGGAACTTCATACACAGCAGGCCTTCCTGCTCGTTCTCGGTGATCTCTTTGCCTTCCGCAGTGAGCAGCACGGGTTGCACGCCGGGCAGGGGCCACGCGGCGTGCGCGGGTTTCTCGTCGTTCACCCCGGCCATGGTGCTGATCATGATGCCGCCGGTCTCGGTCTGCCACCAGGTGTCCACCACCGGGCATTGGCCTTTGCCGATGTGCTGCTTGTACCAGTGCCAGGCCTCTTCGTTGATGGGCTCGCCCACCGTGCCGATCACTTTCAGACTATCGAGCGAGTATGCGAGGACGTGGTCCAGTCCCTGGGCCATCAGGCTGCGGATCGCGGTGGGCGCGGTATAGAAAATGTTCACGCCGTGCTTGTCGATCACCTGCCAGAAGCGGCCCGCATCGGGGAAGGTGGGCACACCCTCGAACACCAGCGTGGTGGCACCCGCCAGCAACGGACCGTAGATGATGTAGCTGTGACCGGTGATCCAGCCCACATCGGCCGTACACCAATAGATGTCGCTTTCCTCGTACTGGAACACGTTGCGGAAGGTGTAGTCCGTGTACACCATGTAGCCGCCGCAGGTGTGCACCACGCCCTTGGGTTTGCCGGTGCTGCCGCTGGTGTAGAGGATGAAGAGCGGGTCCTCCGCGTCCATCACCTCGGCGGGGCAGTGCTTGTCCACCAGCTTCAGTTCGTCATGCAGCCACACATCGCGGCCTTCCACCATGTTCACGGCCCAGGCCAGGCGCTCGGTGACGATCACCTTCTGCACGCTGGGGCAATTCTCCAGCGCTTCGTCCACTACGCGCTTCACGGGGATCTGCTTGTGTCCGCGGTTCAGGCCATCGCTCGTGAGCACGATGTTCGCCTGTGCATCCTGGATGCGGTCGCTTAGGCTCTGTGCGCTGAAGCCGCAGAACACCACGCTATGGATCGCCCCGATGCGCGCGCAGGCCAACGTGGCGATCACCAGCTCGGGTATCATCGGCATGTAGATGCAGATGCGGTCGCCCTTCTTCGCGCCGTTGCGTTTCAACACGTTGGCGTACTGGCACACCTTCTCGTGCAGCTCGCGGTAGGTGAAGCGGTCGTAGCGTTCCTTCGGGTCGTTCGGCTCCCAGATCAAGGCGAGTTTGTTTCCGCGCATCTCCAAGTGGCGGTCCAGGCAGTTCTCGGTGATGTTGAGCTTGCCGCCGATGAACCACTTCACCTCGGGCTTCTCGAAGTCCCACTCCAGCACTTTTTTCCAGGGCTTGTGCCAGGTGAAGCGTTCGGCTTGGGCGGCCCAGAAGGCTTCGGGGTCTTTGACACTTTCGGCGTAGTTGGTGTCGTATTCGGCTTGGGTGCGGATGCGATGGAGATCCATGGGCGTTGAAGTGCTTTGCGCGTTGCGTGGAAAAGGTACGCGTGGGTTGGTCGTGCGTGTTGGTGAATGGCGGGTGGTCAATGGTGTCTAGTAAGCTCACTCCAAGGTCATTCTACATTCATCATTTTTCATTCTACATTCATCATTCCCTTTTAGGCGTGCCTCTTTCCGGCGCTTCCATCCCGCCCACGGGCCACGTGCTCCTTTACAGCCGGACGCTTCATGGTATTTCGACCTTGTTCCGTTGCACGTACTTTTCAATGTCGCAAACATGTCCTCCCGGCCAAGAGCGTTCGAGTATCAGTTGTGGGTATAGATAGGTCGTTCCGTTCTTGAGCGGTTCCAGTTCCCTGCCATATCTGGCGGTGCATAGTTGTGTCCTGCCTACACCTTCGGCTTGGTGGTCGTCCCCCAAACTGTACATGCCGCAGTTGCCGACCACAACTGATCCGCTGGAGAGGTGGATATCAAAGAAGCAGTATTCTCCACCTACATGGTCCGTGTTCCGGATGATGAGCCGCAGGCTTTTATCGGAGCTCTGCACATGGTTTCCCTCCAGAAAGATCCGCTCAACCGGAGGCCGTGTAGTCACGTAGTCAGCGTTCATACGTGGCGCTATCCTAAGTACTTCTCTTCTAACCCCGCGGTCCAACAAGCTCAACATGGTCGCTTCGCCATCGAAAGGACCCAGGATCAACGTATCGATGCCTGCGTCACCTACCACATCAAGGAAGTGGACCTCATGACCAAGAGCATGCTCAAATTCCAACGTTAGCATGCGTTCGACAACGACCGTATCCCCACTTTGCGTGGACAGATCAGTTCCGACTTTAGTGGTGTCCCGTTCACCGATACCACAAGACTGGCAAAGACAAAGAAGCCAGAGCAAAGCAAGTGGTAATGTAGGAACGAGTTGATATCGATCGAATGCCTTCTCCATATTGCGCGCCTTCAACCCATCAGGGGTCTCCGGTGATACCGTTGGATCCTCGATGGTGCTCGGTATCGCAAAGCGCTCCTCATCCGCGATGTTGCGGATCGTCTTGTGCATGTTGGCGTTCATGAGGCAGTCCATTCGCTCACCCGGAAGCGCTGAAATTATCCATCCCGGAAGGAACGCTCAAAGCGCGCGGCCCAACAGCATGGGGAGCTGCTGAATGCACCATCGGCGTTGGTCGTCCCAAGCACTTCGATGGGCAAAATGGAGTCATTCGTCGAAGAAAAACTCTTGTTCGTCTTGACTTTTGTGGTCGATCGCCCAAATCTTGCATCACTCTTCGGGACCATCAAGCACATTCATCACCACCTACACAGCACAACACATGTGGCCCGTACAAACCTTGACACTTCTGCTTTGCCTGACCGATGACGAGCAACTGTTCGCTCAGCAAATGGTGCAGGACAAAGCGCTTCCAGCCATCGAGATCGTGACCGATACAAAGAACGACGACCAGGACCCGAAGACGATCCAATTGGACTTGAGTTGAACGCGCTGTGACAGGCCCAGGCCTGTGTTCCGAAGACCCCGGTGCCCCCCCAGGTGCCGGGGTCACTTTTTTGGTCCGGACAGAACACGGACATGGGCGGGAACAGCATGCGCTCGATGCCCGTTGTCTTCCGATCGTTGGCGTCGAGCGGTAGGAACAGGAGCGAGTACATTCGCCCGCTCATTCAACACACATGAAAAGAACTTTGCTCCTGATCGCAGCGTTCAGCGCGCTGCAAGCTTTCTCCGTGGACCGCATCGTCGAGGAATTCGGCGTGCCTCCGGCATATCCGAACATTGCTTCGGCCATAGCTACCGCCGATGATGGTGACCGGATCATCATCAAGAACCGGGCAGGCGATATACCCTGGATCGAGACCATCAATGTGGACAGAAGCCTGGAGTTCCTGAGCTTCCAGGACAACGGCTTCTTCATCGTACAGGGGAACTGGACCATTACGGTTGCCACAGGTCGGGTCGTCCGCATCATCGGCATGCGGAACACGGCCGGCAATATCGCCTTCAGCGGAAGTGGCTCGGTGGCAAGCACATTGGTCTCGGTGATCGATTGCCAGTTCGTGGTGGGCAGCATCCAGCTCGGAACGGATCTCATCAAGACGACGGTCGTCGGGAGCGAATTCCAGGCTGGCACGGTTCGGATCAACTACGGATCGGTGATCGGGTGCAGGATCGAATCCACATCCGCGCTCGACCTCATCCAGATGTCACCCAATAGTGCCGTTTTCCAAGGCGACACGGCTTCCATCGTGGGGAACCAGCTTGTCTCCACCGCCTCCAACATGGCGGGCATATTCTCGGACAACCGCGCTCAGGTGGTACATATCCGAAACAATTTTGTACAGCATCGGAGCATTGGCATCCGTTGCAGTGGTGGCAATGCGCAAGGCATCGTGAACCAGGTCTGGAACAACACGGTGTTGGCTACGGGAGGCTCCTCACCGACCGCTATCTATATGAATAGCACAACATCGGGCTCGTCATGGGAGGTGATGAACAACGTGCTCACCTTCAACGGAGGGACGAACAACCGCGGGATATGGAATGGAGGATCTTTGAGCGGCCAGACGAACGTGTACTTCAACGTGATCGAGTCCAGCATGGCCACCACGATCTCGGCCACCGGTTTCACCTTCGTGGGCAACAACATCACCGATCTTGCGGTGGACATCGAAGCGGATGGTACCCTGCCTCCCGGCAGCCCGGGCATCAACGGCGGCAACCCGGCTCCGCCCTTCTTCGACCTGGACCTGAGTCCGGGCGATGCAGGTGCCTACGGTGGCAGCTACACCTTGGACAACTTCTTCCCCTTGCACACCGGTGCTGCACGGGTCTACATGGCCGCTCACCCCTATAACATCCGCCAGGGTGCAACACTGCGCGTGAAGGCCAACGCCTGGGACCGCTAAGCCGCTGAGCCATGAACATGCTCAGGAACATCCTTTCGGTCGTGGCTTTTTGCTGCTCTGTGGCGCTCTCCGCGCAGGGTATCATGGCTGCGGAATACTTCTGGGACAACGATCCCGGAACAGGCAACGGCCTTGCCACTAGTGCCGAGGACGGCAACTTCGATGCGGCCTTTGAACAGATCCTTGCCGAGACCAGCTCCTTGCCATCGCAAGGTCCGCACACGCTCGGTATCCGTGCACGCGACTTGAACAACAACTGGGGGCCGACCTTCAACACGGTGGTGATCGTGGAACCCTCGATCGTGAATGCACCGGATATCAACATCACCGTGGCCGAGTACTTCTGGGACACTGACCCCGGAGTTGGGAATGGCACCACCATGCTGGCCTTCGACGGCAACTTCAACGATGCATTGGAACAGGTGATGGTGGAGACCACCACCTTGCCAACCGTGGGCAGCCATGTGCTGGGCATGCGTGCCCGCGATGCCAACAACGCTTGGGGGCCTGTCTTCCGCGTGGTGGTCGATGTGTTGAACGGGGCCGTCTCCTTCCCGGAGATCAAGATCACCATGGCCGAATACTACTTGAACGCCGATGATCCCGGTCCCGGCAACGCCACACCGATGATCGCATCGGATGGCAACTTCGACGCTGCGCTCGAAGCCATTCGCGGCGGTGGCATACCGGCACCCGTAACCAGCGGACCGAACGTGCTGTGGATGCGTGCCCGCGATGCGAACGGTGCATGGGGACCTTCTTTCGGCATCGTTGCCAACATCGATACCACCATCACCGGCACTGTCGATGTGCCAGAGTTCGTGGACGATCGTAACGTGATCCTGTTGCCCAATCCGGCCGGCAATGGTCAGGGCTTCACTGTGAGGTTGAGCGCCACCATGGGTGAAGTGCGCGTGATCCTCATGGATGCCGGCGGAAGGCAGGTGGCCGAGCACCATTACCAGGGCGGGACCGAACTACACGTGCCGCTGAACGGCTTGGCGAGTGGCATGTACCAGGTGGGGGTGCTTCCCCGGGAAGGACGCGCCACCTGGCGAAAGCTGTTGGTACACTGATCGTGAATATCGCAGCGGAAAGGGCGGTGCCGAAGGGTGCCGCCCTTTTCTTTGTCCCGTTCCGACATCAGCGGAACATCTGACACCATGCGCCTCGTCCAGATCTCTTTCCTGTTGTTCATTGCGTTCACCATCTTGCCTCTAGCCGACCTACATGCCCAGGCTGGATCTCAGCGCACCGAGGAATACGCCGTGATCAGTGCCTGGCAGTCGGGCAAGAAGACGCGGATCAGTGTACAGGTTGGCTCCGATGCCACACCGGATAAGGAGTTCGAGCCGGAGAAAGGGGAGAAGCGCTTCGACATGAGCCCGGTTATCCGCGAGATGGAGGCGCTGAATGCCATGGGCTTTGAACTTGTGACCGGGAATTCCACGATGATACCGGTCGAAACCACCGTAGCAGGACCTGCGGGTCTTCCGTACTACACCTTCGTCTTCAAGCGGCGCATCCAGTGAGGTCCTTTGGATCATTCGCCCTTGTAGCGGCATTCGCGGTCGGGAGTTCCACGGCCTGCGCCCAATGGTCCTATACCGGCACCACCACACCCACTTGGGCCGAAGCGATCGGAGATTTCCGTGAATTGGCCACTGCACATAGTAGCGCCACGCTTACCGTGTTGGGTGCCGACGACAACGGATCGCCGATCCACCTTTTCATCCTGCACGATGGCACCGCGCCACATCCCGACAGCCTGCGCGCAGCAGGCAAGCGCATCCTGTGGATCACCAACGGCATCCACGCCGGCGAACCCGATGGAGTGGACGCCAGTTTGCTGTTGGCCCGCGCCCTGCTGCACAGTGACCAGTACATGGGCCTGCTGGCGAATACGGCCGTGTGCATCGTGCCTGTGTACAACGTGAGCGGTGCCCAGCAACGCAACAGCCACAGCCGCGCCAACCAGAACGGTCCGGAGGAATATGGTTTCCGCGCCAACGCCCGCAACCTGGACCTGAACCGCGACTTCATCAAGGCCGACAGCCGCAATACCCGCGACCTGCTGAAGGCATTGAGCTACTGGGATCCCGACATCTACTTCGAGACACATGTGAGCAACGGCGCCGATCACCAGTACGTGATGGAACTGCTCACCACGCACCCCGACCGCCTGGACCCGGTACTACGCGACTACGTGGTGACCGCGTTGAAGCCCGGCTTGTACGACTGGATGGATCATCGAGGGCATTTGATGTGTCCCTACTTCGAGACCGTGAAGGATTTTCCGGAGGAAGGATTGGAAGGTTTTCTCGATGGCCCGCGTTACAGCACCGGGCATGCGGGTTTGTGCAACCGCATCGGCATACTCAGCGAGACGCACATGCTCAAGCCTTTCGCCGACCGGGTGAATGCGACCTTCCAATTGATGCTGGCTACGCTCGCCGTGTTGGACCGGGACGGGGAGCGACTGGCCACGGCGCGTGCGGAAGCGCGGAGGAATGTGCCGACGGCAAACTCCTTCGGTTTCAACTACACGCTGGATATCACACACGTGGAACAACTGCCGTGGAAGGGCTACCGTGCAGGCTACAAACCCAGCGCCGTCAGTGGCTTGTCGCGCCTATACTACGACCGCGCGCAACCCACCGACACCGTGGTGCCGTGGATGGACCGTTTCGTGCCGACCGTCACATTGAACAAGCCCAAGGCCTATCTGATCCCGCAAGCCTGGCACGAAGTGATCGATCGCTTGAAGTTGGAAGGCGTACCGATGAAGGTGATCAGTGCACGGACGCGCTACGAAGTGGATCACAAGCGCATCAAGGATCTCAGCACCGTGGCATCACCCTACGAGGGTCGCTACTTGCATTACGGCATCACAACGGACATCGAGCCCGGCAGTTATGAGGCAAAGCCCGGAGACGTTTTGGTACCCTTAGGCCATTCCACCGATCGTCTGGTGATGGAGATATTGGAACCGCGCGCCAGCGACAGCTACTTCGCGTGGGGCTTCTTCGACAGCGTGTTGCAGCAGAAGGAGTACTTCAGCAGCTATGTGTTCGAGGATATCGCGGCGGAACTGCTGGCCGACGATCCTAGGCTGCGCAAGGCTCTGGAGGAACGTAAGGCCAGTGATCCCACCTTCGCCGCCGATGCGCGGGCACAACTCGACTGGGTGTACAAGCGATCGTCCTATCACGAGCCGGGCCACCGTCTGTACCCCGTGATGCGTGTGCGTTGACCCGGACCGTTAACCCGTAGGTCGTTTGCGCGTTGGGCGATCTGCGACAGTACGTCGCCGTTTCTCCGCATCGGGCTGCTGGCGCAGTTCGAGCCGGTACAGATCGCTTCGTCGGTCGCGCAGGTTGCGCACGCTGCCGTGGGCATTCAATTCCTTCAGCAGGTCGCGGTCCACATCCACGATGAGCGTCATCTCCGTGTTGGGCGTGGCCTCGCTCTTGATGCCATTGGTCGGGAAGGCGAAATCGCTGGGGGTGAACACCGCACTTTGCGCGAACTGGATGTCCATGTTCTCCACCTTCGGCAGGTTGCCCACGCTGCCTGCGATGGCCACGTAGCATTCGTTCTCGATGGCCCGCGCTTGAGCACACCGTCGCACGCGCATGTAGCCGTTCTGGGTGTCGGTGAGGAAGGGCACGAAGAGGATCTGCATGCCCTGCAAGGCCAGCAGGCGCGGCAGTTCGGGGAACTCCACGTCGTAGCAGATGAGCACCCCGATCTTGCCGCAGTCGGTGTCGAACACACGCACCTCGTTGCCGCCCAGCATGCCCCAGTACTGCACTTCGTTGGGCGTGATGTGGATCTTCTCGAACTTCTCCCAGCTACCATCGCGGCGGCACAGGTAGCCCACGTTCTTCAGGTGTTCGCCATCCACCCAGGGCATGCTGCCGGTGATGATGTTCACGTTGTACGAGATCGCATACTCGATGAATTTGTCGCGCAAGGGCTCGGTGTATTGTGCCAGCCCGCGCATGGCCCGCGCCTCGTCCAGGTGATTGAACTCGGCCAGCAGCGGGGCATTGAACAGCTCGGGGAACAGGCAGAAATCGGCCTTGTAACTGCTGATCGCATCCACGAAGAATTCCATCTGGTCGTACAAGGCATCCAGGTCGGGCAGGGATCGCATCTGCCATTGGACCAGTCCGAGGCGTACCACTTCGTTGGCACGCCCGGCGATCTTGGGACGCCTGTCGTGGTAGATGTTGTTCCACTCGATCAGCGTGGCGTACTCCATCGAACTTGTGTCGCCGGCCAGGTAGCCTTGCATCACCTTCAACACGTGGAAGTCGTTGCTGAGTTGAAAGGAGAGGGTGGGGTCGTGGATCTCCTTCAACTTGACCTTCTCGATGTATTCACGCGGCTTCAGCTTGTCGGCATGGTCCGAGTAGTTGGGGATCCGCCCCCCGGCAACAATGCTGCGGAGGTTGAGGCGTTCGCAGAGTTCCTTGCGTGCTTCATACAGCCTGCGTGCCAGCCGCATGCCCCGGTGGTCCGGGTCCACGAAGATGTCGATCCCGTAGAGTACATCCCCTTCCGGATCGTGGGTGGAGAAGGTGTAGTTGCCGGTGATCTGTTTGTAGGTGTGCTCATCACCGTACAGGTCGTAGTCCACGATGATGGCCAGTGCCACGGCCACCACCTTTCCGTTCACGGTCACGCACAGCTGGCCTTCGGGGAATATCTGGATCAGGGTTCGGATGTGGTCCTCGCGCCAGATGGCGGAATCCATGTCGGGGTAGGCCTTCACCATCGATTCGCGCAGGGAGATGAAATCATCGAGCTTCAGGTGCCGCAGGCGAATGCGCATGTTCTTTTGCATAGGACAAAGCTAACCGGACCGAAATTGGGGCTCCTGCGTCCGTCTTCGGGTTGCCGGTGTGCCTATTTCAGTACCTTGGAACCCACACCCCGACCTTACAGCTACCCACATGGAACACACCGCGCTGAAACGCAGCGTCCTGGAAGCGGCTCGTACCCGCCTGGACGCGACCGCGATCGAACTTCAGGAACGCATCAACGACCTGCGGGCTGTCACCATCGGCAATGATGACTCCGAGAGTGCAAGCCAGACCGAAAGCACGCGCGGCAGTGATGTGGAGTTGATGAATTCGCTGGGCGAACAGTTGGAGCATATCCGGCGCGACCTGGTCCTGCTGACCGAGATCGAACCGTCGGTGAAGCTGGATGTGGTACAGTACGGTGCCGTGGTACATACCGACCAGCGCAATTTTCTGATCGCCGCGAGCCTGGAGGAATTCAAAGCGGGCGCGAAGCAATATCTCGGCGTGAGCACCAAGGCGCCCTTGATCCAGGCACTGATGGGGCGTGAAGTAGGGGAGACCGTGTCGTTCAATGGTGTGGACTACACCATCCAGGACATCTGCTGATCCGCCTGCGGTGGTCATCTTTGCCGCTCCGGCCCCATAACCCGGCTGGACATCACATCGCATGGAACTCTATGGTATCACGATCGGGGCCCGCGTGAGGCACCCCGGCATGGGCGAAGGCGTGGTCTACGACATCGACGACCGCACCTATCACATCTTCTTCAAGGACCACGGCGAACAGCACATCACCCGGAGCTTTCAAGGCCTGGAGACCATCGCACCCGGACCGGAACTTCCTGGTGCGGAACTCGACATGGAGAGTGTGGAAGAGGCCCTGCGCAATGTGATCGAGGAGATGCAACTGCCCCAACGCCCGGTGGAAATGGCCCGCAAGTACGAAGGCGGTTCATTGGAACTGAAGCCCAAGGACAGCGGCCTGAAGAGCAAGGAGGTCCCCATCGACGACTTCTTCCACAAGATCGTGATGATCCGCGACCGCTTCCGGGTGCTGGAGCAGAAGATCAACGCACACCCCGCGCTCAGCGAAGCCGAGAAGGTTGATCTACAACAGTACATCACCCGCTGCTACGGAAGTCTCACCACATTCAATGTGTTGTTCGAGGACAAGGAGGATCATTTCGTGGGGCAACGTGGCGACGCCACGTTGTAGGGGCGGATCATGATCCTCCCGCAGCTGCGCAGCAGCAGCCCCCACAAGTAGTTTTCCCCCAAACCTTGGAATGCGCATCCCACGAGGTTAAGTTTGTACCACGTTCTTTCGCATCAGCACTGTCAAGCATCCATCGCCCCATGGGGCGTCAACGCGAAGCCCACACAGGCCAATAGTTCATCGGAACCAACAATTTCCATCAGGGACCGCACCTTTGATGGTCAACGGCGGGCCTCAAGCACCTTTGGGTGTTTCCTTCGGGACACGAGGATTACGGAAGCCTTCATCGCGGTTCCGCCCATGTGATACCATGGGTTCCTTGAACGTGGCTCTGTGTGGGCTTTTTCTTTCTTCAGTGGCGAGTGATGAGTGGCGAGTGGCGAGTGCATGCGCACGACTCGCC